>NZ_JAEQCE010000047.1:0-41432 GCF_020738665.1 Microcoleus sp. PH2017_08_TRC_O_A | reverse complement strand
TATTCCTGTAGTTTTAGGACTGTGGACTAAAATTACCAACGTAGATGTCTAACATTGACTACTTTTGGGTAGCTTTGTCCATGTTTTTACGAGCGGTTATGGGTGAGGCAGTGGCAGTTCGGGCGATCGCTGCTATCCGTCTTCGGGTATCGCCTGTCTGTGTCCGGAAACAAGGAAAGCAGCCGCAGAATTGGAGAGCGCTTGCAGTCAACAGAAGCGGGCATTTGATGCGGAAGTACCGCCTAACCTATCATCAGAAAAATGGGTAGAAACCCCGTCCTTATAAAACGGATTTACAAAAATATACAAAACAAATCGATTGCCTTACAAAAGACCTGATACTATGTGAAGATGGAAAAAGCCTACCGCTACCGATTCTACCCAACCACCGAGCAAGAAAATATCTTGCGACGGACAATGGGTTGCACTCGGTTAGTGTACAACAAGGCTTTAGCCGCTCGCACGGAAGCCTGGTATGAGCGTCAAGAGAGGGTTGGATACAAAGAAACCTCCTCAATGCTAACAAATTGGAAACAAGAAGAAGAGCTTGATTTCCTGAACGAAGTTAGTTGTGTACCCCTTCAACAAGGACTTAGACACCTTCAAACAGCTTTTACCAACTTCTTTGGAGGACGAGCTAAATATCCTAATTTCAAGAAAAAGCACAGCGGCGGTAGCGCTGAATTTACTAGATCAGCTTTCCGTTGGAAAAATGGCCAACTGTTTCTCGCAAAGTGTAACGATCCGTTACCTATTCGCTGGAGCAAGCAAATTCCCGAAGGGTGCATCCCGTCTACTGTTACCGTAAAACTAACACCCGCTGGACGTTGGTATGTCTCCATACTCGTAAATGACTATACGATTAAACCGCTTCCTAAAACCGATAAAACTATCGGATTGGATGTAGGGATCGCTAGCCTGATTACCACCAGTAATGGCGACAAGATAGCTAATCCCAAACAATTCAAAAAACTTCGCAAAAAATTAAAAAGAAAGCAAAAAGCCCTAGCCAAAAAGCAAAAAGGAAGTAACAATCGATACAAGGCACAGTTGGAAGTGGCTAGAGTCCACTCACAAATAGTCGATATTCGCAAAGACTTCTTGCACAAGCTGACAACTCAAATTATTCGTGAAAACCAAACGATTGTAGTTGAGGATTTAGCTATCAAGAATATGGTGAAAAACCATAAATTAGCTCTTGCTATTAGTGACGCTAGTTGGGGTGAGTTGATTCGCCAACTAAGTTACAAGTGCGAGTGGTATGGGCGAGAGTTTGTAAAAATAGACCGCTGGTTTCCTAGTTCTAAACGCTGTGGAAACTGCGGTCACATTGTTGAAAAATTGCCGTTGAATGTTCGAGAATGGGAATGTCCTAAGTGTGGGATAAACCACGATCGCGATATTAACGCTGCAAAAAATATTTTGGCGGCTGGGCTAGCCGTTGCAGTCTGTGGAGCGACCGTAAGACCCGAACAGAGCAAGTCTGTTAGGGCGGGTGCTATGAAGCAGAAACCCGATCGGTGACGATTGGGAATCCCCGCTCATCAAAAAAGTGGGTGGATGTCAAGGCAATAGAAGTCAACAGCAGGCAAAAGCAAAAGGTTAATTCAAAGTTGTCAGCAAATATTAGTCAATTATTGACCGACTCGCATTCAGATGATTCTATCTATTGGCATAGCTGCCGCCTGATTTCAATCTTTTTTCAATTAAAATTTCTCTCTAGCCGCATTCCCAGAGGTTCCGCCCTTGAATTCTCAGAAGTATAAAATTCAAGCACTGATTGCTGAGATTGATGAGGTACTCAGCAAGCCCGCACCCCGCTTGCCTTGGACGGGTTCGATCGATACTGTCCACCAGCGCCAACTTTTAGAGCGAGTTCGCACTTATCTGGTTTCCTCAGAGTCAAAGGTAGCTGCCCGCAAGGGGCCCGCCAGCCCAACTGTCCGCCCGGAACCAGTTCCAGTACCCAAAATGCCCCCGAGGGTCGATCGCCCCTCAGCAACAGAGCAAATTATGCTTGCCGTCACTGAGGAAATCACCAACCTGCGATCGGGTTTGACGGGGCCGCTCCAAGAAGAAATAGTAGCTCTGCGACAAGAGCAACAAGCCCTCATTCAAGAAATCAAACAGCTAGAAGCAAAACGGCAGCAACAACAATCCCTAGCTCAGCAACAAGCAAACCAACAGCAAATCATTTCTGAATTCTTGCAGGTACTGACGGGGCGCTTGGAAGAAACCTTGGATCGCGATTTATCCCAAATTTTTGGTAGCCTAGAAAATCAATTATTACCAAGCACTGCTGCACAATCGCAGCAATCGGCTTTCAGCGCACAAACCTCAGAAGAACTCCCGCTGCTAACACCGGCTCAGAGATTGGAGCAAATGCAACGGTTCCAAGCTAGTGCTGACAGTCTGCTGATGAGGCTCGATTCTACGATGGGTATCGTGTTCGAGGCTTTGGAAGCAAATCTGCAAAGCTATCAAGCTTCCTTGTCCCAAGGACTTGAAAATATGCATGGTTTGAGCCAGCAGAGCGAGGCAATGTTCGCGACTTTTGTTAATCACTTGGTCGCACAGTTGGGACGAGAAGCCTCTTCCTACGTGCAGCAGCCGATCGCCCTGGCAAATGTCCAAACAGGTTCCCCAACCGCATCCGATCGCTCTGTTGCTACTGGCGGCTTCTCAAATACCAAGATCCACTCATCAGCCGATGCCGAAAGTGAAGAGCGCAGTGGCGAACTCCCAGAACAAGACAGATTGCCCTACGCCGGGACAGAAATTTCTTCGCAATTCGGAAAGTTGAGGCGCGATCGCGATCGCATTGAAACTCCTCTCTCGCTCCCGGATTTGGAAGATAATTTGTTCGGTTCTTCACCGGAAATCCCTCCACAGCCAACTCGCTTTTCGGGTGCTGATTCGGAAAATTTCTTAGCAGAAAATGACGAAAATGTTGAGGATTTGTACGCTAGTTTGTTCGCGGGAGAAACAGTCGCAGAACTAGAATTAGAACTGGAAGATTTCACGATCGAAAATACGGAAAGTGCTGCCGCGACAGAAGCGGTACTATCTCCATCAGTGGCAGAGCGTGAAACTACAGAACCCCTAAATTCTGCGGAAGATTTGTTTGCAAATCTACTGGATGAAGGCGAATCGCTGGAAGATGTTCTAGCAGATGAAGATTCAGAATTTGCAATCGGTAATTCTGTAGAGGCTCTAACTTTAGATACTGAAGATTTATTTGAACCGCAAGTTACAACAGTAGCTGAAGTTTCAGCACCGTCAGCCTTAAGTTCGATCGAGCCTCAACTTGAGTTGGACGATCGAGAAAATCTAGAAATGGCTCAAAACCTAGGCGAGCATTTCGACACTGCTGCTGTGCCGGGGCCGCGTCCTGAGCAGGGGCCCCCGACTGCGAGCGCGGGCGATCGAATTAGCTCGAACCAACCCAGGAACACCCGTGTACCCAGTGCCCGTGATGTTCAAACTGGAGATTTTGGAAGCTCGTCCCAAGGGCTCAACGATGTTTACATCCAAGCTTCGCCGGAGGAGGATTTGCTGCCGGTTGAGGCATTAGAAGATGACCTGGATCGAGCTCTCAAGTTGGATGTGAGTACGATGGAACTGTTGGAGGCAGACCTCTACAATCTCGAGGGTTCGGATAATAATGCTCCAAGGCGATCGACTTCAAGTGCTTCTAACAACTTGGATTTATTGGGGAGTTCCCCTGACGACGGTGCAGACAATCCCTTTGCGGAAGCGGCGGAGGAAGAACTCGGATCGCTGGAGGATTTGTTCTCCGATGAGTTGGAACTTTCATCTGAAGATGAACCCTTTGTTTTGGAGGATGAACTTGAGGATGATTTGTTTGCTGGTGAAGATGAATCGAATTTGACGCTAGACGAGATTTTGGCGAGTTTGAAGGATACCGATCCAGAAGTGGCCCAAACTCCGGAAACCGAGGAACTGCCGTCAAATCCTCCAAAAAGTCAAAAAAAAAACCTAATTTCCAGACAGAGTAAAGCCGGGGTTGTTGAGGAGATAACCGAATCTAGAGAGTTTGCTGTTGGGCAGCAGCAAGAGTCAGCGCTACATTCTGTTCCAGGTGCGATCGCCCCTTCATCCTCTCAATCCCAAAAACGCCCGAATTCTCTCTGGTATTTGGGCCTTGATTTTGGTTCCAGCGGGCTGTCGGCGGCTTTGCTCGATCGCGCCAGCGGCCAGTTGCACCCAATTTACTGGGAAACAGCCCAGGCTGAGGTTTCCGCAGCCAGCGCGAGCTTTCGGATTCCCTCAGTCGCGGCGATCGAGGAAACAGCCCCAACCGCCACCAGCGGCCCGCAGGTGACAGTCAAGTCAGTGGGATCCCCGCAGTTGGATTTGCGTGCGGGAGAATTTTTATTGCAAAATTTTAAATTGCCTTTAAAGGTGGGCATTCCTTATCAGCGGGCAACTGGTGGGATGTACGAACCGCTGTTGCAGTGGTCATCCGATCTGGCTGTGTCGATCGCCCTACCGCTGCACGCTGTGCGGGCGCTGCTGGCTACTTTGAATCGAAAGCACCAGGGGAAAAAATTTCGCACATCGCCGGAAGTTTTGGATTCTGCCAGCCCGGAGGCGAATTCTGCTCTATTGCCAATTTCCCATTTAATCTGTAAAGCTTCGGGACTGACGCCAGAAATTCTGGATGCGGCGCTGCAAGACTTGCAGGGCGTGATTTTGGGGACTCCAGCAAGCTGGTCTCAGGCCTATGGGTTTAACCTGCGGGAGGCTGTTTTGGGCGCGGATCTGGTGGCTTCGGGCGCGCAAATTTTTGTGGTTCCCGATGCGATCGCCACTTTGGTTGCTGCTGTAACTCCTATAAAAAATGCCACAGGAGTGCAATCTGCGGCAATGGATACTATTGAAAGCTCCCTTGCAGAAGCTGCACCGCTAACTGTCAATGCTTCCTCTTTTAGCGGGGGAACTTTGATTGTGAATGCGGGGGCTGCCACGGTGGAATTAGCTGTAGTTGAGTTGCAGGAAAATCTTCAAAATTTAACTCGTGCTGATTTTACTTGCCAAAGTTTTGATGCGGCTGGCAATGCTTTCGATCAAGATATTATTTGTCAGTTGTTGGCTAAGAATGAAACTTGGGGAATGTCGATCGATTTGCCGCGTCCAGGGCATCCAGATTTGCCGAGTCGCTATCAATTGCAGCAGCGGTTGCAAGGTTCAGATTTTGGCCTGCAATTGTTAGAGGCGGCAAGGCATTTGAAAGTTATTTTGCAACATCAAGAAAGTTTTGCTTTTGATATTGACCAGCAGCATTGGGAAGTGAAGCGTCGAGATTTGGAAAGTTTGGTTTTAGTGCCTTTTGTACAGCAGTTGAATCGTGAATTGAATGCTTTGCTCAGCCGCGCGGGAATGTCGCCGGCCCGAATCAATCAGGCGATTTGTACTGGGGGCATGGGTGGTTGGCCTGCGATCGCCCGATGGTTGCGGCAAAAGCTGCCGAATGCGATCGTGGTTCAAGATCGCGAATTGGAGAGCGATCGAGATATTTCGGAAATTTACAATTTTGCCTCAAATTCCGTATCTCAAAGCACAAACTCTTCAAAAACAAGCGGTCAAGTTGCCTGCGGGTTGGCAAGTTTAGCTCTCTATCCTCAAATTTTGGATGTGCGACAGCAACAGTACAGCGACTTTTTTCTGCTGTGGGAATTAATGCAGATTTTGGGCAGAAAAACTCTGAGCTTTGAGGAAATTTTGCAGTTGCTCGAACGCCAGGGCGTGAACACCCGCACCTGCGAGCCCCGAATTCTGCGGATTTTGGAAGGAAGATTGCCGGCGGGGCTTTTGCCGGAGGAGGAAGATTTCATGCTGCTAGCCGAGGAGTCGAGGCAAAATCCGGATTGGCACGCAATTTTGGCCGAGCCCCTTTTCTTTGAAGATGTCTCGCGGGGTTATCGTTTGAATGTGGAACACGCCTCTGTTGTTCGCGAATATTTAGGCCTCCTTGCCTCTAGCAGCCAGCAAAAATTGTTAGAGCCACTAACAATTGCTTGGGATATTCGCACGGATATCGATCGGTAAACTGCAAAAAACCGGTTTTCTCAGTGGAATCTTTTTTGTCTTCCCCAAATATTCTCCGTAGAAACCGGGTTTTTGAGCACAAAAACTCAGTTTTTTCAGTAAATGTACTTGATTTTACGGAATATTTATATTTTTATAAATGAAATATACAGAAACTTTATAAAAGTGTTGCAGCTTTTTAAAGATTGTGCAAAGCCAAGGAGTTCATCTTCTTCAGATGGGGAGAGTCTCATAAGATAGACGTGAGTTCTAGTTAAATCTTGAGACAAATCAGATGAAATTAGTGATGGGTGCTTCTAAATTATCAGTATTATCAGAAATGCTTTCCTTATTTATCCCGAAACCTACTTACAGAGTTTGTGTATCAAAACAGCCCCTTCACCGATCCGTAACAAGTAAGGTCAAGCGGTCGATCGATATTTTGGGCTCGTTGTTAGGACTGGCAATTGCTGTGGCGTTAGCCGTGCCGGTAGCGCTAGTGATGCTTTTGGACAGTCGGGGCCCGCTGCTGTACAGTCAGGTTCGCTGTGGCTTCAAAGGACGGCATTTCAGAATCTGGAAATTTCGATCGATGGTTGTAGGTGCAGAAAATCTCAAACACCTAGTTACCAACCAAGCCAAGGGTCACATTTTCAAGAATGATAATGACCCGCGAATTACCCCCATCGGTCGCTTTTTGCGGTGCACGAGCTTGGACGAGTTGCCTCAATTCTGGAACGTGCTAGTCGGGGACATGAGTTTGGTGGGAACTCGACCGCCAACTCCCGATGAGGTCGCAGGCTACGAGGACTTTCACTGGCAGCGTTTAAATGTCAAACCCGGTCTGACTGGGGAGTGGCAAGTCAACGGACGCTCTGGAGTTAAAGACTTTGACGATATTGTGCACATGGATCTAGACTATCAGCGCAAGTGGTCTGTTGTCTACGACATCAGCCTGATTTGCAAAACTATTTGGGTTGTATTGAATAAACACGGTGCGTGTTAATTGATTTAGTCGATCGGTTGTTTTGGGTTGTTTTTTGTGAGCTTCGATTAGATGAATATTAAGTTAAAAGCTGTTTTGCTCAAAGTTAAACAGCTACCAAAAAATGCTAAATTAAGGGCAAGCTTGTAAAAAGCTTGCCCTTAATTTTTTTACTATTCTTTTATTCCTTCATCTTTCTTCTTTCGGTCAACTGTCAGCCCAACGACCAGCTCTCTTCGACTGCGATCGGGGGCATCTCAGTTTTGCATTTACAGTGCGAGCGGGGACGCTCGCACTACCATAAAAAATGCTTCTTGCAAAACTGAGATGCTCCCTCTTCGACTGCGATCGGGGGGCAGGCTGTCAACTGTCAACTCTTCGACTGCGTTCTTCGGACAAGCTGTCAACTGTCAACTGTCAACTGTCAACTGTCAACTATTAACTGTCTTATGAATTTGCCTAATTTGATTACTTTTTCTCGCTTATTGGGAGTGCCGTTTCTGCTCTACGGTTTGTACGACCCAAGCGCGCAAAGCCGTTGGATTTGTACCGCGATTTTTGTGGTAGCGGCGGCTACTGATTGGCTGGACGGGTATTTGGCTAGAAAGCTGAACCAAATTACCGATTTGGGTAAGTTTCTCGACCCTTTGGTGGATAAATTGTTGGTACTCGCACCGCTTTTAGTATTGATTGAGTTGGGTAAAGTCCCGGCTTGGGCAGTGTTTTTAATTTTGGGGCGGGAGTTGACAATTGCGGGGTGGCGTGTTAATAAAACTACGATTTCGGGAGCTAATATTTGGGGCAAGTTGAAGACGGTGAGTCAGATTGTGGCGATCGCACTTTTAATCGCTCCCCTCTCCGAAGACTGGAACGTTCCGGCATTAATTGCGTTTTGGGTTTCTGTGGGTTTAACTTTAATTTCTGGCGCTATCTATCTCTGGCCGTCCAAGACTGCTGAGGAAAAGTAAGGATGAGCAAGTTATTGGTTTGAATACAAATTGGATATTCTAGCTAGCTAAGGTCGCAACGGGCGATCGAACTTTGCTGGAATGTACACAAAAACGTTTTTGACGAAGAATTCTGGATGCACTAATCTGCTATACAAGCACTTTGTGGTATGGCAAATTGCCATGCTTGAGATCGCACATTCCGCACCCGCTTAGGAATAGGCTCACACAGTATAATTACTGAGAATAATCCATCCTTACAGTAATAAATTATGCCTTTAAAAAAGTTTTTCATTACTTAACACGCGGTATAAAAGTATAATTTATAGCTTAATAGCTCTATAAAAACAAGTAAAAACCGAGGGCGCCCAATGTGGGAAGAGCCAATCTGTGGCGTTCTTGCGTCCATAATTGACCCAAAAATATCCTGGATTGCGATCGCCACAATTGAAACAGTAGTTGACTAGACTGGAATTGTATCTGCGGTTAACATATCAGTCAACCGCAGATGTAAGGCAGATCGACGCAGATGAACGCAGATCGTTCAAAGAAAAGCGAGCTAATGAATGCCATGCAAGTCTATTGAATGTTGGTGCGTCCATAACTGCTATTAATAGCGCTGCTAGGAAATACTCTATTGCAAATTAGCAAAAATAATGAACTTAGGAATTCGGGCTAAATTGTTGGCTAGCTTTGGAGCTTTGACGGCTTTACTCGCAGTAGTCGGATTTGTGGGTTGGCGGAATACTGTTGAATTAGCACAAGATGCGGAGAAAATGTACGCATATCAAGTTAAGGGGACGGTGGCTCTAGCCAACTCAGAGTCAGCTTTGTGGAAGCTGCGTTACGGCTTCCCACAGTTTCTAGTTTTACCATCCAAGCGATCGGACATTTTGACCGAAGAGCCACAATTATACAAAATAATTGACGATAACCTGCGAGAATATGCCAAAGGCGAACTCACCGCAGAAGAGCAAGTTGCTTTCCATAAGCTGCAAGATGCTTATCACAGGTATATTGCGGCCAGACCTAAGTGGTTTGAGTTGCAGCAAGCAGGTAAACTTAAGGAAGCAGCAGAGTATCGCGCAGCTACGACAACTCCTTTTGGTGCCGAAACAGTTGAGGCTTTTTCAGAACTAATCCAACTCCAGCGAAAAGTTGGCGAAACAAAACATCAGGAAATTGAAGCCAATATTCAGGGTTTGACAGTTTTGCTAGTCTGTACTCTGAGTTTTGCTTTGTTGTCCGCAGTAATCTTGACTGCGATCGTCAGCCGCGATATTGTTAACCCCATAGTGCAATCTGTCAAGAAGATTGCTTCTTCTTCCATGGAAATTACTGCCGCAGTCGAGCGACAAGAATACACGATATCTCAGCAAGCTAATGCTGTGAATCAAACTACTGCGACGATGAACGAGTTAAGTGTTGCATCGTCTTTGTCGGCCAAGCAAGCAGAAGCATCGGCAGTCTCGTCGCATCAAGCACTAACCCTAGCTGAGTCTGGAAATCAATCTGTAGAAAAGACGATGAAGGGAATAGTAACTCTGCAAGAAAAAGTAGACGCGATCGCCAAACAGATTACATACTTGAACGAAAATACTGTTAAAATTAGTGGGATTTCTGACCTGGTAGCCGATCTCGCTAACCAAACAAATATGTTAGCTCTTAATGCTGCTGTGGAAGCAGTCCGTGCTGGGGAAAACGGCAAGGGTTTTGCTGTTGTCGCGACAGAAATTCGGCGACTAGCTGATGAAAGTAAACAATCAGCCGATAAAATTAATGTTCTAGCTAAAGAAATTCAAGTTGCGATCGGCTACACGGTGATGGTAACGGATGAAGGTTCAAAAACCGCAGCACAAGGAATTACACAAGCTAGGGGGACAACAGAAATTTTTGCTGGTGTAGCAGAGGCGATAGACAAGGTATTTTTGAACAATCAACAAATTGCTCTAAATGCTAACCAACAGGCGATCGCAATTGAACAAGTGCTCGCAGCAATGAACCATGTTAATTTAGGAGCAACAGAAACTGCTACTAGCATTGCTCAAGTTAAAGTTTGTACGGAACTGCTCAACCAAACCGCAGCAGAACTAAATAAAATGGCTTAGTAGAAGGAAGAAGTAAAAAGCTGTAAGGTGCGGTTTAATTGTCAGGATAGCATATATAAAACTACCAAAAGGCTGGCTAAGGTATGTTGTTGCGCTTCAGCGCTCTTTCCGGATCTTAGGAAAGAGCGCGCTGAAGCGCAACAACGTACCTATGCAGCTTAATAATGACTCCCCGATTTCCGGTAGTGCACGGCTGTCACCCCGTCATTTTTCAACAAATGACCGCTTTCAACCGCCGCATAAACCACCCAGTGATCCCCGCATTCCATCCGACCGATCACTTCGCATTCGAGATAAGCTAAAGCATCAGTCAAAACTGGACAGCCGTTGCTAGCTTCTGTTGTTTCAACTCCGGCAAATCTGTCTTCTCCCGGAGCAAAGTTTTTCATGAAATACTTCCGCAACTGTCGCCCTTCTGCTAAGATGTTGAGCACAAATTTATCTCCGGCGTACATCAAAGCTTCGATCGATCGATCTTTAGCCACCGCAATCGTCAAACCCGGAGGGCTAAACGTGGCTTGCGACACCCACGAAGCCAACATCGCACTCGTGACATCCCCGCGCCGCGCCGACAGTACACACAGGGAACCTACCAATCTTCCTACAGCTTGTTCCGTGCGATCGCTCCCACCAGTCAACTGCGGTTTCGGCGCCCGCAATTTTTGCGACTTAATCAAGGCTTGAGCAAAATCCGTTCCCGCTTCTTTGCACTCGTGAATCGTCGCAGCCGTCGGCTTAAACTTGGCTCGAATCGGCTCAAATCCAATCCGATAGCCAGCATCTTTTAATTTTCCTTCCACTAAGTCGATCGCCTCGCCACTCCAGCCAAAAGAACCGAAAACCCCCGCTAATTTGCTTTTAGTTGCTGTAGACAACACAATTCCCAAAGCCGTTTGAATTTGCGTCGGTGCGTGTCCGGCTAGCGTCGGAGTACCGATGATAAATCCGGCACATTTCTCGATCGCCTCTTGAATTTCTCCCGGTTCGGCAAATTCGCAATTGATGCTTTCTACAGCAACACCGGCCTTCGTAATCCCTTTGGCGATCGCCTGCGCCAAAGTAGCAGTATTGCCGTAAGCCGAAGCATAAATCAAAGCAACTGTCAAGTCTTTTGAATTTTGTTGTTGGCTCCATTCCCGATACAAATTGCTCAATTCGTGGAGGCCGTAACGGACGATCGGCCCGTGACCGGGAGCGTAAAATGCTGTTGGCAAATCAGCTAATTTATCCATTGCTGTCAGCACTTGTTTCGCCTGAGATGCGTGCAGGGAATCGTAATAATAGCGCCGATCTTCGCTGTAAACGCTCCAGCCTTCATCAAATACTTGATCGCCGCAAACGTGAGAACCAAAAAATTTGTCAGTGAACACGATTCGAGTTTGCGGATCGTAGGTGCAAAGTTCATCAGGCCAGCGCGGAGTCGGAGTCGCCAGGAATTTTAATTTGTGACCTTTACCTAAATCAAGAGTTTCTTCACCCCGAACGATCATAATGTTTAACTCTTGTTCGGGAAAAGCCGATCGCAAACCAATAGCCGCCGGATTCGTACAAACAAAAGCTACTTGTGGAGCCAATTCTAACAAAGCTTTGATCGTGACGGATCTGTTAGCATTGAAATGCCCCAAAATTATGTAATCCAGCATTTTCAAGTCCACCCGTTTCTGCAAAGATTCCAGATAATTTTGGGTGAAAGATTCTCCCGGCGGGTCGAACAAAGCAGTTTTGTCAGCTTGAATGAGATAGCTGTTGGCTGTTGTCCCCCTTTGCAGGGAATATTCTACTTCAAATTTTAGTCTGTCCCAAGTGCGCGATCGCACTGCTGCGGTATCTGTGGCAATTGGGACAAACTGCACGTCGCGGGGTTTGGTATTAGATGCGAGTCTAGGAGTCAAAGTATTAGTCATTAATTGCACCTATCTATATTAAGTTTGCAAGGGGGAAACTGTTGATTTTGTGAATGAGATTTTTTTTATTAACCGCAGAGGACGCAGAGGACGCAGAGGGAGAAAGGAAGAAATACAGTAGCATCGTCCTGTGTTTAAATGTAGGGTGCGTCAGCAGATAGTTGATGATTAACTCGAATAAAACTTCGGCTGACGCACCTTACTAATACCTTTGGAGTGTGTTGACTCAGACAAGAAAGACAAAAAACTCGAGGGTTTAATTTCTCTCTTGCTTTTGACAACACTCAACAGTCAACTGACAACTGACAACCGTCAACTGTCAACTGTCAACTGTCAACTGTCAACTGACTAATAGTGATTGCCGACTTTGCGGTGGTGAACTGCCGGCAGTGCTTCGGGATTGGAGACGCGGCCGCTATCGACCGTAGCATATACGATATGATGATCCGAAAGTTCCATCCTGCTGACCACTTCGCATTCCATGTAGGCCAAAGCATCGGTCAAAATCGGAGAACCGTTGGTAGCAGGTTGAGTTTTAACTCCGGCAAATCGATCGGCACCTGGGGCAAAACGCTTCAAAAAGTGCTTCATCAAGCTTTGATAATTGCCTTCTTCCAGCACGTTGAGTACAAACTTATCACCCGCGTGCATCATCGATTCGATCGCCCGATCCTTCGCAACTGCTATAGTTAAACCCAGCGGTTTAAAGCTGGCTTGCGTCACCCAAGAAGCCAACATCGCACTGCTAACCTCGCCTTTTTGAGCAGTAATAATGTACAATCCGCCGCTGATGCGTCCCAAAGCTTTATCAACATCGCTATCCAGGGATTTCATCTGTTTGACAGCCTTGTCCCGCGACAGCCACTGTCCCAAGTCGGTACCGGCTTCGTCGCAAACTTGATAAATCGCTTCCGTCGGCGCTTCTTTAATCAAAATGTTGGGAAATGCTTCTTTCAAACCCAACTCTTTGAACTTGTTTCGCAGCGGATAAATCGATGCGTCATCGCCACCGCCGGATTCGCACAAACCGAAGGATTGTTTGTTGTTAGCTGCAACTAAAATTGTGTTAATAGCAGCTTCGGCATTCTCCGCAGCAGCGCCATTACTCGGTGGCGAACAAATCACAATCCCCGCAGCGCTACCGACAAGTTCCCGCACTTCCTGCAATTCGGCGGTTTTCAAGTCCATCATTTCTACGGCGACACCGGTTTTGGTAATCCCGTGGGCAATGGCTTGGGCGAGGCGATCGCTAAATCCGTAATCAGAAGTGTAAAATACCGCTACAGTGGTTTCTGCCTTAGCTTGTTCTTGGCTCCACTTTTTGTAACGTCCGGTAAGTTCCACCACATTGTACCTGAGCAGCGGCCCGTGACCGGTTGCCACCGTACCGATTTCTCCCAACTCGGCCATCCGCTTCATTGCACTCAGTACCGATCGAGCATTTGGAGCCATCAAACACTCATAATAAAAGTGATAATCCTCCTCAACCGCCGCTAAATCCTCATCATAGGTACTGTCAGAACAGTAGTGCATCCCGAAAGCATCGCAGGTGAACATCACCTGAGTTTTGCTGTCGTAGCTGAAAATAGTATCAGGCCAGTGCAAATTCGGCGCCGACACAAATTCGATAACGTGGCCGTTTCCTAAATCTAGTTTGTCCCCATTTTTGACTACAAGTCGCTCAAATGGCTGGTGTATCAGGTTTTCTAAAAATTGAATTGCTACCTTCGCCCCCACGACAATCGCCTGGGGTGCCAAAGCCAGCACATCTTTCACCAAACCGCTGTGGTCTGGTTCAGTGTGGCTGATAATTAGATAATCAATCTCTTTCGGGTCGATTTCCCCCGTCAGAGTGTCCATATATTGCTGGCGAAACTTCTCGTGCGAGGTATCTACGAGGGCTGTTTTTTCGCCGCGAATGATGAAAGAGTTGTAAGTTGTACCGTTTTTGAGCCCGAATTCTATGTCAAAGCGGTCTCTATCCCAGTCCAGGCATCGAATTGCCGTTGTATCAGAGGCAATTTCGACCTTTTCCACCGTCAATCTGCGTTGGACTCGTTCAGTCAGGGCTACCATACTCTGCCTCCTTGTCTGTTATCCATTACCTTATTGTTTCCATTCTGACACGTTTCTTTTGTAAATCTTCATAAAATTTCTTATGACGCTGTTAAGTAACTTCAAAGTTATTAATGTGTGCAGCGGGCGATTCCCTACCCGATAGATTCGCTTCACGCCAGTTTTTGCACAAATCTACCGATCGGGTCTTGACAAAATTATGATTTTGCCGAGCGAGCTAAAAAAAAATACACGCACCCGCGACCTCAGAAACCCGGTTTCTTCGTATATTTCTCGTTCCCAACAAAAAACTCGTAGAAACCGGGTTTCTAGCCGCTCATAGGGCGGCCCTGAAACTCTCCGAAGTGTTGTTACGTTGGGGCCAACGATCGAATTTTATTGTGGGAGTTCTCGGAGGAAATAATATGACAAATCTTATCCCTTCTGATTAGTAAGTGGTAACTCCACAATCAACTCAGTGCCTTCACCAACCTGACTGACGCACCGAATCCGCCCGCCGTGAGCTTGTACAATTACCTGATAGCACACTGAAAGCCCCAAACCAGTACCTTTTCCTACAGGTTTAGTCGTAAAAAACGGGTCAAAAATCTTGTCTTGAATGTGCGCCGGAATGCCACTTCCTGTATCGCGCACAGAGATTGTTACCCAGTCCGGCTCGCTTTGCCAACTGCGGATCGTTAATTCTCCCGGTTTGTCGGCCCAGGCGATCGCATCTAAGGCATTGTCAATCAAATTATAAAATACTTGGTTGATTTGACCGGCATGACATTTGACTGGCGGCAGATTTCCGTATTGCTTGTCAATTTTTATATTTGATTTTAGTTTATTTTGCAGCATCAATAAACTGCTTTCCAAACCTTCATGCAAATCCACAGCTTTAAATTCTGCGTGATCTAAGCGAGAAAAATTTCGCAGCGTCATCACGATCGCTCTAATCCTGCTGCTGCCTTCCCGCATCGAATTGAGCAGTTTGCCAAAGTCATCTCGAACGTAATCGAGTTCTAGTTCTTCATTGATTCTGACAATTGCCTCCGCTGCTTCTGGGCAGGCATTTCCGCACAATTCTATAGCTTCGTTCAAGACTTTAAAATATTCTTGAGCGTGAAACAAGTTAGCGTGGATAAAATTGTTGGCGTTGTTAATTTCGTGAGCAATTCCCGCCACCATTTGCCCCAATCCAGACATTTTTTCGGTTTGAATCAATTGCTGTTGAGTCGATCGCAATTCTTGCATTGCGGCTTGCAATTGCTGGGTTTGAGCTTGAGATTTGACCGCAGCTTCTCGGACTTGGCTGTAAAGTTCTGCTTGCTGAATCGCGATCGCCATTTGGTCGGCTAGCTGCGACAGCAACTCCATTTCTTGGCGCTGCCAATTTCGCGTATCGCCGCACTCGTGAGCAATCAGCAAACCCCACAGTTTACCGGGAAATTTTACAGGACTTCCGGCTGTAGCGAGTAAATTTTCTTCGCTACCGGATGTAACAATGGGTACGATCAGATTAGCTTTTACCTGCAAGCTGTCTAAGAAATCAACGTGACAAGGCTCTAAACCGGCATTAAAAATATCATTAATTGCTTTGACTCGCCCTTGCTGGTAAAGATCGGCGTAATTTCCCCTAAAACACTTATCTTCCCCCATATCTCCTAGAATAGAAGGCCAAGGAACTGTCATATCTTCAACGACAACTTTTCCTTGCCAGTTATCTTCAAACTGGTAGATAATTACCCGATCGCACTGCAACCATTGGCGGACTTCTCTCACCGCTGTTTGCAGGATAGTTCCCAGATCCAGGGTACTGCGAATTTGGTTGCCAATCAGTCGCAGCAGAGATTCTCGTTCGGCTTGACGGCGGGTTTTGCTGTAGAGTTTGGCTTGATTGATCGCGATCGCCAATTGCGATGCTACCCCTTCTAACAGTTGCCGTTCCCAATCAGTCCATTCCCGTTCGCGATCGCACTGATGCAAGCCAATTATGCCATTCACTTCACCTTGATAGCGAGTAGCGACTGCCAGCATTGACTTAATTTCCAAAGTCTCGGCAATTTTTCGGGTTTGTGCATTTAACCCCGGAAAATCCAGAAACTTCGTCAATGCTAGCGACTCTTGTCCAGACACGACTGCGGCCAAGTGCGGGTTGTCAGTAATCGGTACTTTCATCCCCAGTTGTATGGGATAGTCTCCCGCGTTGTACTCTCCCCGCGTGACCAACGTTTTTTCTGTATTGGATTCTTTGACTAAAATACTCGCGCGGCTGCACTGTAGCGCTTGCCCCAGCAATCGGCACGCCGATGTTAAAATCTGTTCTATATCAAGGGTGCTGCGAATTTCGTTATTAATTTCGTTGAGCAAGTTTGATAGCTGAACTTGCTGCTGCATCTGCACGATGATGGCTTTTTGTTGGTCTACTTCCGGCAGCGAAAGACCTTCTTCTTGATTCCAGTTACCTGATTCAGGCAACCGCGCAGTCAGTCTCTGCCAGGGGGTTTCTTGTTGTTGTATTTTTAAAGACATATTTACTCAGCACTTGTACAGTATTTTGATAGACTCTGGTTGTTTACACATTTGCTTACCCCGCCAACAGCAGATCGTCGCTACCACGAATTTAGGACGATATTAAAACATTATAAATGATATATCCCGAGCATAGCAATTATTTGCTTTACAAATATTTATAAATAATAATTATGGTCAAGGAGCCGACAATACTAATGAGGCACGCGCCATCTTTTTCGTCAGATGTCAATTAGAGTTAACCGTCCCCCTAAGCGAATAAAATTAATCTAAAATCTATCTTTAGTGATAATGTTTGCGCGCGATCGATCGATGAACATGAAAAACTCAATTGCCGACAATTTTTGTCCGGGATCTGGCACTGACAACCCGATCGCTGGATTGACAGGTAAAAGCCTGGTTAAAATAGCTTTGGCGATCGGCAATTCGCGGTTGCACTGGGGATTATTTAAGGGCAGAACTTTGGAGAGAACATGGGATACTGAGCATCTCAAAACTGATGCTGTTTCCCGGCTCTGTGAGGCAGAAAAAGCGGAATATTTGGTGGAAACGGTGATGAGGTCGATCGAGCAAATATCAGCTCAAAATCTGCTTTGTCTTCCTGCTACTCCCGCTGTGTCTAGTCCTCACACACTTTCTGTAGTGCCGCCACCTTTAGTTTTGGCCTCAGTAGTTCCCCAGCAAACAGCAATTTGGCAGAGTTATCCTGAAGTCCGAATTATTACTTTAGACCAGTTACCGATCGGGGGACTCTATCCTAGCCTGGGGATTGACAGAGCTTTAGCTTTATTGGGTGCTGGCAACCAATTGGGTTGGCCAATTTTACTGATAGATGCTGGTACAGCTCTAACATTTACTGGGGCTAATGTCAATAGGTATTTAGTCGGGGGTGCCATCTTACCGGGTTTGGGTTTGCAGTTGTCCTCGTTAGGGAAAAAAACCGCTGCATTGCCCTCAGTAGGCTTACCAGAAAATTTGCCGCGTCGCTGGGCTACAGATACTGCTGGGGCAATTCAAAGCGGGGTTGTATATGCGGCGGTGGCAGGAGTTAGGGATTTTATTGAAGATTGGCGGAGGTTGTTTCCGAATAGCAAAATTGCAGTCACGGGGGGCGATCGCATTTTGTTATTGAAATACCTGACCGCACTATTTCCCGATACGGCTTCCTCGGTAATTGACGCACCAGAGGCTATTTTTTGGGGAACCGTGGGATTTTAGATTTTAGATTTTAGATTTTAGATTGAGGGATTGGGGGATTGACCAATTGATTGAGATTTGATGTTGAAGAATTGGTAATGATTGATTCCGTACAGGTTTGGAACAGGGGCATACGGTTGTATTTTTTTTGAATTCATATTAGTTTGTTAAATGTTGACGGCGACCAATTCTTTGCAATCAATCGGAATGGGAATAATAAGAACAGAAAAAATCTGCCTCAATCAACACAGTGTTAAACGCAGCAACTGGCTCTATTATGCAGGTTAATGTTTATTAGGCACGTTGTTGCGCTTAAGCGCTCTTGCATATTAGGCACGTTGTTGCGCTTAAGCGCTCTTGCATATAAAGAGCGCTCAAGCGCAACAACATACCTTTTTAAAGGTGTACCAATGACCAATTCATTTGGCAAACTGGCGAATATAGCGAGCAACAATATCCGGGACTTCCTGCGGCAAATTGATGTCTCCCGGACTGACAGATTCCAGTTCGGCATTAGGAGCCAGAGCGGCATAGGATTGACACAGAGACAAAGCTGCGGGGGTATCTTCAGAACCTTGCAAAACCAAAACAGGCGCTTTCAGCAAGGCCAAATTCTCATCAACTAACTCTGCTATAATTTCAGACCGCCGCCGCCCGAACAGCAACTGCACGGCAACTGGGGACTGCATCAACTGCTGTCTCAAGTTTAGCAGTCTGTCAATCTGCTTTTGACCCCCCAGCAACTTAGCAATTGGATAGATCGATCGCAACAACCAGTATGCCAACGGAGGTTGAGCTATCAGCCAGCTAGCCGTCTGCCACCGCCCCCCCTGGTTGCCAGCCTTGACGCCTTCTGGGGCTAACAACACTAAACCCTGAACTCGATCGGGATATTTGATGGCGTAGCTAGCAGCCACCCAGCCGCCCAAAGAGTCACCAATTAAATAAACCTCTTGCAGGTTCAAAGCATCGAGGTATTGGGCGAGACATTCTACTTCCAGATCGATCGAATAATTAACATTTGGGTGTTCCGAGTCGCCAAAGCCCAGCAAATCTGGTGCGAAGCATTGGAAGTCCGGGCTCAAAAGCTCGATCGTCCGCAGCCACTGACTGCCGTCGCCCCAAGAACCATGCAAAAATACTAAATTTGGGCCTCTGCCGACTTCGCGCCAGAAAATGTGTCCTAAAGAGAGTTTGACCCGAGAATTGCGTAACGGTGAGTACATCCGGTTTAATATTCAGCAATAAAAAGATTATTAAATTAATGTTCAGATATCATAAATTAAAGCATGGAAACATTAAAAATTAATTCCCTACTAATAAAAGGTAGCTTGTTAAGGTGAGGTAATTCCCAACGTTGCTCAAATGTAGATGCCCTGAGAATTTACGCTAAAGTTGTCAGGCCTTGAAAATAGTTCTGCAAGTGTTCGCCATTATCATGGCTAAGCTGGTCTTCCGGCAGCGCAGTCGGCAAAAAAGCCTCCACCTCGCTGATTTCAAGCGAATCCTGAACTTGCATCTTGCCCTGCACCTCTGCTTCCACCACGATACAAATCGAGTGCAAGCGAGGATCTCGATCGGCAGCCGAATAAACGCCCACCAAGCGACGAATTTTGACTAAATCGAGTCCTGTTTCCTCCGCCAATTCTCGGCGCACTGTTGTCGGAATATCCTCTCCCCAATCCACCATACCTCCCGGAAGTGCCCAGCGACCGTTGTCGCGGCGTCGAATTAACACTATTCGCCCGTCAGGTAACACAGGAATCACGGCGGTACCAGTGACGGGATGTCGAAAAATCAGACCCAGCACAGTCTGTACAAATTGCCACAATCTACGCATACACTCAAAAGCTTGTTTAGGGGAAAGTAATTTTAGACCTGCTATCTCGCAGATTTGGGGTCAGAATTATTATATTCTTCTTTCAGGCAAAATGTCCGGCAACTGTCCTAAAATCTCCGCTGCGTGAGATTCTGGTTTGACTTTGCGCCAAACATTTTCAATCCTACCATTAGGGTCGATCGCGAAGGTCGATCGAGTAATGCCCATAAATTCTTTGCCCATAAATTTTTTGAGTCCGTAACAACCGTAGGCGGTTGCCACTTCGGCGTTTGAGTCGCACAGCAAGGGAAAAGGCAGTTGATATTTAGCTGCAAACTTGGTGTGAGATTTTGCCCCGTCTGTACTGACACCGATCACTGCAATATTTCGCGACTCGTAGTCCGATCGCTAGAAATCGTTTTATTGGAGTAATTCCGAGTCAACGGGAGCAAATTAAAGCTCATAGCCATAGCCGTCACTCCTATGTACGAAAACTACATTGCTCATGGTTGAGAGACTTATTCTTGCGCCATCGATCAAAACCTCAAACCCTTTTGGAGTAGGTGTTTTAACTCTTGCCGTATAAGTTCCAGCTTGAGCTTTTTTCCGGTCTTTGCCGATAGTAAACCTGACTACATCACCTGCTGCAATGTGAGTAAAAACAGTTTTAGCGTTTTTCACTGCCGGAAATCCAGAAGCATTAACTCGAATGGATTGGCGGCTGCCATGACCTTTACAGGTAATCAATAGAGGTCGATCGGTGAGAACTCGAATGCTTGCCCCAGACTCGCCAACACAAGCAGCATCAAGGCTGTGAGTTTTTTCAAGACCTTGACGCACTCGGTTCATTTTCGTTCTTGCACCTGAGGAGCATTTCACGTTCTCGCAAATAGATTTAGCCATTTTCACTATTGCGTATCTGGTTGAATTGACCGCAGCCGCATCTTTTAACGGTTTTGTGGAATTCTCTAAAACTTGATTCAAAATGTCAGGTGATTTTGCCAAGAAATCGCGAACGTCCAAGTTACCTTTTTTGACATTACAGACATGACAAGCTAGAGTTAGATTTCCAATGCGGCTACTCCCCCCTTTCGACTTAGATTGAATATGCTCAACTTCTAGCGGTACGTTTTCTGTGCCACAGTAAGCGCATTTTCTACCCCACTTTTGCAACAAGTATTCACGCACTTCGTATCCTTGTAATTCACCTTGTTGGTATTCAACTCCATCTATTTCTGGATTAGCTAACTTTTGGGTATCAAACCGAATTTGTTCAATTTCGATCCAGGCAATTGGACAATACCGCATAAAGCGTTTAATCCAAGTTTCAACTGTTAGCACTCTGTGTCGAATTGATGGAGCTAACCAACCCTCTGGCTTGGCACGATTCAATCGTTTCTTGCGATAGCGTAAATTGCGCGAACGTCTTCCACGTCTAAACCCTGCCCGTTTAACTAAATCGAATTTGATTGCTTCTCCTCGGTGATTTAGTTCTGCTCGAAACAAGATATCATTACCACATTGAATGGCAAACCCTGTCCACTGACTACCTGGGTCAATCTTGAGGATGTATTCCTTTGTTTGGGGATTTTCGATAGTTTGTTGCTGGATTACGACATAAGGGAATCTGCGAAAACTGGCAAGCTTCCCACGATTTTGTAATTCTCGGCATCTGCCGGGGTTAATCATATCTAACGGTTGCTTGTCTCCGTTGATTTGAAATACCCAGTTCTGTTGTTTGGTTGGTTGCATTTCTGCTTCGCCTTTCGGGTGATGTTTGCTTTGAAAATGCTCCTGAGACTTGTCACTGGCAATAGTGTTTCACCTTCAAAAACTAGGCAATGTTCTATTTGCCAAACCGCTTAGAACTAGCGAATTCTATTGGGGTTTTGACCTCAGGTAGCGTAGATCTCAAGGATCTTATTCTGGCGTAGCAGGGTTTTTATCCCTGGGGTAAACTGGAAACTCCGATTTACTCCATTTCTTTGCTACTCGCGAAAGGCACAAGCTTCTTTGGTACAGCCGGGGGTGTTATCCCGAGGATAAAAATAAAGTACAACTCGTCGGCCTCGAAAATCTGCGAGGCCCACAAGTTGGCCGGCAGCGTCGGGCAGGCTGAAAACAGGGGCTACATCACCAGGATTTAGTGTCATTTGTGGTATTTTTGAACCTCCCCAGCGCTGAAGCAACGGGGATTCCTGCCCACCTAGAAAAGGCGACAGCGGGACATTCAAGTGTCCCTCTAGACCCTCAAGATCAACTATCCGAAGATGTTGCGATTGGGCTTACTTTTAGTATGTTTTGCTTGCTTGAGTCCATCACTTTTGCCAGTTAGGTACACTCCTCAATCTGCCTTTATTTGCCCTTTAAGTATTCTGGATCTCGCGCCAGATATCTCGGTTGCCGGGATTTCTCCGTACTAGATTGATTCAACGTGTAGATGGTGATTCTTAATCGCTTCTACTATTTTATCACGGTGGCCGGGGCCGCGCACTCGTTTCTAGGCGGCGGTCGCCGCTACAGGCCGGGGCCCCATATCTGAAGCTAGGGGCCCCGGCCCCGCTTCTCGGTCAAGAGTTTTTAGAATATTTTCGCAAGTAAAAAATGTTGCGTCCCGATCGCGCGCTGATGAAGAGCGACTCAAGAGACTCTCAGTCGAGGGACTGTTCTTGTCGATCGGTAATAGTGCCGGGTGTGATATAATCGTCATCGGTCTAAAATTGAGTATAACTAGACAACGTAAAAACTCGCACTCAATTAGTTGAGTTCGCAGTCACACCGATCGGTGTTGCGGTTTAGGAAAGCTAAATTTGAACAAAACCTAACTACATTAAAGAGAATCGATCGAGTACGGTAGGGTATACCGGAATTCACGCTTGGGGAGAAGACACCTCTAAAGCCGCTGGAGCAATCCTGTCGGAAACAAGTGACTTCACCCAAGCCAGAATCTCAGTCACAAGCAAGTGCTGAGAGTTTTAACCTGAAGAATCCCCTCGCCGAAAGCTTGGGGAATGTCAATGTTTATTAGTGAGGTCAGAATGGCTAAGCGCCGCAATCTCAAGAAAGAGAAGGCACAACGAAATCAAGCATACGCTCGCAAGTTTCGCAAGCGGAGAAATCAAGATATGTTCTCCAACAAGAGAAGGCGATTTGACGGCGGCAACGGCGGCGGGATGGGCGCCATGAGCGGCGGCGGACGGGACAAAGATATGGCTGCTGCTGAAGAGTAATATAGTCAGGCTATCTGCCCAACTTAGAACCGAGAGTGCAAAACACGATCGTTCTAAGGAGAGATAGCCATTCTGAATTTGCCTAAGAATTCAACGAGGATAGTTTAGGCGATCCGATCGCGCGCAGCAATCAGTGATTTTCTCACTTGTTCAAATCCGGTGCCACCGTAACTATTGCGAGCAGCGACCACTTGAGTCGGTGCGATCGCGCTATAAATGTCTGTATCAAAAGCTGGGTGCAAGTCTTTCCACTCCTCAAGTGTCAAATCTTTGAGGAGTTTGCCCCCCGACAGACAAGTTTTCACAACTTTGCCCACAAGGTTGTAAGATTCCCGGAAGGGAACGCCCTTAGCAGCCAAATAATCTGCTACGTCTGTAGCGTTAGAAAAGTCTTCTGTAACGGCACTGGCAAGGCGATTGGTGTTAAACGCGATTCCTTCCCGCAGCAAAATCGTCATTGCTTCCAAGCAACCTTGTACAGTTTTGACGGTATCAAACAAAGCTTCTTTATCTTCTTGCAAATCTTTGTTGTAGGCCAAAGGCAATCCCTTCACTACTACAAGCAAGGCTTGCAAATGACCGAAAACCCGCCCCGCCTTGCCCCGCACCAACTCCGGCACGTCGGGATTTTTTTTCTGGGGCATGATGCTAGAGCCCGTAGCGCAGCTATCTTTGAGCGTAATAAATCCAAATTCGTGAGAAGACCACAAAATCATTTCTTCTGACAAGCGGCTCAGGTGTACCATAATTAAGCTGGCGGCTGCGAGAAATTCGATCGCAAAATCTCGATCGCTCACTCCATCTAAACTATTAGCATAAACCTGGTCAAACTCCAAGAGTTCTGCGCTATAGTGTCGGTCGATCGGGAAAGTCGTCCCCGCCAGCGCGCCGCAACCCAAAGGCGAAATATTCACCCGCTTCAAGACATCGCCAAGGCGTTCCCAATCGCGATCGGACATTTCAAAATAAGCTAACAAGTAATGAGCCAAACTGATTGGCTGAGCGCGCTGTAAGTGCGTGTAACCGGGGATTAAAGTTTCGACGTTGAGTTCTGCAATTTCGAGCAAAACCCCTTGAAATTCCCGCAATTGCTCGCGAATTTCTGCGATGCGATCGCGCAAATACAAACGAGTATCGGTGCCGGCTTGGTCATTGCGCGATCGGGCCGTGTGCAGCTTTTTGCCCGCATCCCCGACGATATCCGTCAGGCGCTTTTCTACAGCAAAGTGAACGTCTTCTGCATCAACTCCCGGCACAAAAAGACCTTGGCGGTATTCGCGGCGGATTTGTTCCAAACCATTGACTAGCTGTTCGCCTTCTGATGCGGAAATAATCCCAGTTTTGGCGAGCATCTTAGCATGAGCGATAGAACCGGTCAAGTCATACTCAATCAGTTCTATATCGAAGCCAATACTAGCATTGAATCGGGCGATCGCTGGGTGCAGCGCCGACTCAAATCTTTGACTCCAAGTTTTCGGTTGTGTGGTCATTGCTGAATGTAAAACTAAATTATATCTCTCTTGCAGAACTCTCTAAAAACTGTTTCGTAGTAAGGACTTTAGTCCTTCGGTTCGCACTCAGGATTTGAGTCCTCCGGTTCGCAGTAAATAAGGCAAGTCCTTCGTCCCAAATTCGGCAAGAAAGGACTAAGGTAATTACTACAAACTTTGTATACCTGTATTGACACTAAAAAACTGAATTCTAGACTACAAAATTATTAAAATTATGCTGCTGCATCAGAAAGGACTGAAGTCCTGACGGCGAACCTTTGAAATCCCTTCCTGACGACCTCTTAGAGAATAACTCTAAGGAATAATCCCTTTAATGAACCAGCCAATGAAAATACCTATAAAAAAAGCTCCTATCTGACCAGTCGAAACAAAATTGTTCCAAGCTTTCTGGAAATTAGTAAAAATCTCGTAGCTTTGACCCAATATCACAGGCGAACTCAAATGAGATTTCACAACTAACAAATGAACGGCGTCATGCCAATGAATCGAGCTGGTAAATCCAGTAATAATTTCCGGCATTAAATTAACTATCATGGTGATTTTCTCCTGTGGTCGGTGTTACCCTAAGTACAACCAGTGTCATGTCATCTTCATTGCGGTTGCCGATGCCGATAAACTGGTGAACGCGATCGAACAAATAATCCAGAATTTCCTCAGACTGCTGATAATTTTGACAAGCCCACTGAAAAGCCGCGGTCAAGTTATCCTCATCAAAGCGATCGCCCCTTTGATTAGCAGCATCAGTAAATCCGTCTGTGTAATAAATAATAGTATCACCAGGCTGCAATTGCACGTGGGCTTCTTGGTAGTGCGAATCAGCATCCAGGCCAATCAACATTCCCTCCAAAGTATCGAGCCGAACAATCGAATTAGTTGCAGCTTGCCACAGCAAAGGCGGGTGGTGAGCAGCATTACTGTAAGACAGAATGCGAGTTTTCGGATCGTACTCCGAATAAAACAGAGTCACAAAACGGTGAGAATTCTCCAAATCCGCGTGCATTACCCGGTTTAAATGTTGCAAAATTCTCGCAGGCGAATGGCGGTTCAAAACCTCCGCCCGCAGCATACCCCGCGTCATCGTCATCAACAGGCCAGCCGGTACCCCTTTGCCCATCACATCGCCAATGACGATGCTCCAGCGACCCTTGTCGATTTTGGACTTGAGATTTTTAATCAGGGATGGGGGGTGTTCCCCCTCATTCTCCTTGCCGATCGGGTCATAGTCAGCGGGAATAAAATCATAATAATCACCGCCGACTCTGCTAGCAGTTTGGCAGCGCGCGGCCACATCAAGACCGGGAATTGTGGGACAACTGCGGGGTTGCAGCCGCAATTGAATTTCCGCCCCAATTTCTAACTCTCTGTCCAGGCGTTCTTTTTCGGCCAACTTCACCGTCAGTTCGTCTTTGCAGATTGCCACGGCGGTTTGATCCGCCACCAACCGAACTAATTTCTGTCGGCCCGGAGTCCAAACATATTGTGGGTCACTGCTAAAAACAAACAGCCGTCCGCGTTCCAAATTCTTGACTAAAATTGGCGCCCCAAACAAATGAACATCCGGGCCCAAATAACGGCCGACTTGCAAGTCAAGACTAGAAGTTTGCCCAGAGGTTTGAGAAAAAGATTCACCAGCCGCGCCCGCACCTGCTGTAGCTTGCCTGGTGGCTATTTCCAGCGCTTTCCGCATATCTTGGCACTGCCGTCCTTCCTGACAGTGCAACTGCTGGAACCGAACTTGACCGTTGGGTTTGAAGAGCACCAGAGCTCCCCCGTCGGCGTCGGTAACGCGAGTTGCCACCAGAGGCACCAACTCCAAAAATTGGTTGAGATTGTTAAAACTACGCAGGGCAAATCCCAGCGAGCCCAACATATCTTGAACGTTGTGCTGGTATCGGTGCAAGCGCGCCACCAGTTCTTTGAGGGCAAATACTGGCGTCGCGTCGGTGGAATTGCGACCCGTAGGGCGGTCAGCAGGTTGAGGTGAGGGGCGAGGCAAGGGCACAGCAGTCATTTTAGATTGGTGATTTTCGATCTTAAAAGGAGATTGATTGAGTGAGGAATTACGCACCACACGAACAGAAATCCGGTTGTTTTTGGAGCAAGTAGTTTGGGCAGTAGGTCATTGGTGTGAATTTAAGCCTGAAATCCTCAAGAAATCTCGTTTATAGCTGAGTCTAAATCCCCCTTAATAAGGGAGACTTTGAGCCCTTCTGAAACTACTTAATCAAGGTATGTAGTTGGGATGCGAGCCCTCTTTAGGCGTATAGATAAAGAGGGCTCGCATCCCAACTACGTACCTAATTTATCTGATGACAATAAAACCACACTGCTTTTTAAGGGGGCGCCAGGCCGATCGGCGGGCCTAAGCCTCAGAGAGTAAAACGTTACTACCTGAGACCTTAAGTTGACACCAATTGATGGCGCTTCGTCGATCGCAAGCAAGCAATAACAGAAGGTTTTAAGGTATTGTTTCTAGATATTTAGTTTTCCACAGACCGTCAGGTGGCGATCGGCACAAGTCCTGCGATCGTAGTTTGAGGTTAAGGATTTGATATGTTGAAGCTCTGTATTCGCTTTCCCAAATCGGGACGGCTAGAGATACCTCATCAATCTAAAATCTAAAATCTAAAATCTAAAATCGAGTAGGGCTTCGACAAATTCGTAACTAGAAAACGGGCGCAAATCTTCGATGCTTTCCCCCACTCCAATAAACCGGATTGGCAGACCTAGCTGCTGCACTACTGCTAGGGCAACACCACCTTTAGCAGAACCGTCAAGTTTTGTCAATACTACTCCGCTTAATTTTGCCGATTCTGCGAAAACTTCTGCCTGTCGCAAACCATTTTGACCTAGGGTGGCATCCAAGACCAGTAGAGATTCTACGGTAGCGCCTGGGGCTTTTTTGTCTACAATGCGACGGATTTTACTTAATTCGTCCATCAGATTTTTTTTGTTTTGCAGGCGGCCTGCGGTGTCTACGATCAACAATTCTGTGCCTCGGGCGCTGGCGGCGGCGATCGCATCAAACACGACAGCAGCCGGATCGGTATTTTTCCCTGGATTGGCAATAATTTCCACGCCGCTGCGGGAACCCCAAACTTTGACTTGTTCGACGGCGGCGGCGCGGAAAGTGTCGGCAGCGGCAATCAGGGTTTTGTAGCCGGATTTTTGGGCGATGTGGGCTAGTTTGCCGATCGTCGTAGTTTTGCCCGCACCGTTGACTCCTACAATTAACCAGATGTTGAAGGTGTCTTTTTCTGGGGCAAATGTCAGGCTGTAGGCGGGATTGCCGGCGGCGGTTTCGGCTGTCGGAGCGTCGAGAATGTCGCGCAGGATGCTTTTGAGAAAGGCTAGAGCCTGTTCTGGCGGCAAGACTTCTTGTTTGAGTCTTTCTTGGAGGCGGTTGATAATGATGTCGGTGGCGGCGACTCCGACATCGGCTTGTAGGAGCAAAGTCTCAATTTCAGCTACGGCGTCTTGATTGAGCGGGCCTTGACCGACGATCGCCTTTAGTCGATTAATTAAGCTGCGGCGAGTTCTTTCCAAACCTTTCCGCAGTTTTTGCAGCCAACTGATTTCCTCGACGGATACTTGATCTGGCCGGCGCCCTTGACTGGCTAGGATTTCAGATGACCAGAGGAAGCCTTCGTCAAAGGCAAAACCGGGAATTTCTTCGATTATTGCGGCTCTTTCGGCGGCCGCTGCGATGACTTCTGGTTCCTCAAGGGCGGTTTCCTTGAGGCGTTCGATGCGATCCATGCGATCGGCCCCAGCTCGGGCCCAAAACGGCAGGGCTTCGGCTGTAGAGTCCTCAGATGCGATCGATTCTGTGTCTGCAAGCTCAGTTGCAGGTTGGGCAATTGCTATATTTTCTGCTGTAACTTCTAATTTTTGAGTAACAGGTTGAGGCGCGATCGACTCGGATGATGGTGGCAGAGGTTCGGGAATCTCTACTGGGATGGCTGCATCTGGTTCTTGACCATCGGTACTTTCATTCTGCGGTGGTGGTGCAACTTCTGGAACTTCTGCAACAGTTGGTGCAACTTCTGGAACTTCTGCAACTTCTGTTTCGGCTGCTGGAACTTCCGCCGATGCTGTCTGGGCAACTTCTGTTTCAGGTTTTTGCTGTTTTTGAATATTTTTGTAAGCAGCTTTGGCCCAATTGAGATAATCCTCAGCTACAGCGGGGGAAGTTTCCTCAACTGCTGCATCTGTTTGAGGCTCAACCGATGCGGATTTTGCCGCCTCATCTTGGGGCTGTTCGGGGGGAGTTTCTGGTTCAGAAGATCCGCTTTCGCTGTACTGGCGACGAAACCAATTAAATACCATAGAAGTAAATGGGGAATAGAGAATAGTTATTAGTCATTTAGCCATCAGTCCTTAGTGTAGAGCGGATTGCGGATTGCGGATTGCCGATCGCGAATGACCAATAACCAATGACCAATGACCAATGACCAATGACCAATGACCAATGACCAATGACCAATGACCAATGACCAATGACCAATGACCAATGACCAATGACTACTGACCAATGACTACTGACTACTGACCAATGACTACTGACTACTGACTTACAACTTCTGCATTGATTTTATCGACGACTCGGCGGAGGACTCCGTTGATGAACCGATGTCCTTCGTCGCCGCTGTAGCGTTTTGCCAGTTGGACGGCTTCGTTGACGCTGACTTGTTCGGGTAAGCCGAGATAGAGGATTTCGGCGATCGCGATTCTCATGATATCTCGATCGATCCTGGGCAGGCGATCGATTTGCCAGTCTACCAGGGCTTCCGAGAGCAATTCATCAATTTGAACGCGGTTGGCGCTGACTTTGGTCAGGATTTGCAAAGCATAGGTGCGGACATCTTGCTGGTTGGCAAGCTGAAGCAGTTCTGGAAACTCCATCGATGAACCGAGACGGTTGATGGCGGTTTGGGTGAGTTCGAGTGCTTCGCGCACCATCGCTCTAGCACTTTGTATATCAGCGGCGCGGATTTCGCTAGCCAGGAGTTTGTCGCTACCCCGCTGTACTTCCGAAGCTGCTGCTTCTAGGGATTCTTGAACTTCTGTCGTCAGAGTGCGGATGGCTGCGAGGAGAACATCTTGCAGTTTCTTAGCTTCTAAGAGTTCTGGATTAGTCGGCAGTTGGCTGATGCCGAGGAGTGCGAGTTCGCGTGAGGTTTCGCGTGCTTTTTTCATATTTTTTAGATAGAAATTGGGAGTTTAGGAATTTCAGAATTGTTGAGATTGCTAAGCGCTGGTTCAGAGCATAGACTTGGACTTTAGCAGAAAAACTCCCAAAAAAACCTGCCCTCAGTAACGATTGTTTCTGGGCAGGTTTTAGATACCTAGGATCAATTATTATTGGGAAAATTTACTGGCTAGAAACCCGGTTTCTTAGGAGCGTCCCACGGAGGCTGCCCACCCGTTATGGATGAAAGAAACTCTTTCTCCCCCTCTCCCCCCTCTCCCCCTCTCCCCATCGAGTTTCTTAGGAGATACTTCGCTTTGAAACCCAAGATGTATCAGAGAAACCCGGTTTCTGAGTGTAGGCTTTCTGCGCTTCCAGTTGGTTCAATATACGTGAGTTGCAAAAATAATTCGGACGGGCTAGAAGCCCATCCCACAATTTTTTTGTTTTGTGGGATGGGCTTCTAGCCCGTCCGAAAATTTGATTAAAAGATTAAAAGGACTTTTACAGCCTTGTCTAATCTTCTTCGACTGGTACAGGCTGGTATCTTGATTCGGATAGCAAGGGTTCGAGTGTTTTGCCGGGGGGGTTGTCGGCGGTGACCGCAACTGAGTTGCTGGGGTTGACGATGCCGCCGGAGATCACCACTTTAAAGGCATCTTCGATCGACATTGACAAATTAACGACATCTGCTTCCGGGACTATAGCGTACCATCCGGTGGTGGGGTTGGGAGTGGTGGGGATGAAAATGCCGATCGGGCTTTCGCCGGACAAATGAGACGGAATGTCGTTACTCTCGATCGTACCGGTCACAAATGCCAAAGTCCAGATTCCCCGCCGGGGATACTCTACCAACACCACCCGGCGAAATTTATCATTAGATTTGAGGATAGTTCCCAGCAGTTGTTTCAAGGTTTTGTAAACCGAACCCGCTAGGGGAATTGCCTGTAACAGGCGTTCGCCAAAGTCTAGCAGCCACTTCCCGAAGATGTTGCGGGCCATCAAACCAATGACTAAAATGCTCAGCAGGGGTACAGCCAGCCCTACTAAGAGATTTAGCAGGTTGACCAAAATCGGGTGGAGTCCGTCAAAAGGATTAATCTGCTTGGGAATTTTGGTAAGAAAATTGATTACCCAACTGGCGACGGTAATTGTCAGCCAGATGGTGGTAGCTAAAGGTATCACTACCAGCAGACCTGCGATCAGGTCATTTTTTAAGTCTTGTTTGATGCGTTGGAGCACGGCGGTTCAAATCTCCTCGTAACTGGTTGCAATCACCTGATAAACCTGAGAATAAAGCAACTGCACGGGCTTTACTGGAATTGACCATTTTGGATCGTCTTCTCTGCTGCCAAACCCTACGCTTGCCGAGCGCGGAAGAGTTAGGGATCGGCGGTGCTGTATCTATATTTTAAAGAATTATTGCAGGCAAAGCGCCTGATTTTAATATATGCGGGCTGTGCAACAGCTCACCCTATTGTATATTTTAAGACATTTTAGCTCGGAATCAACCAATCAGATCGCTGTGTTGAGGTGGCCGGAGTCGGGGTGTTTCCTGTAGAGGGCTTTTGGGCTGCTTCCACAATTGATAAATTTTTAGCATGGGGCGGGCTAGAACAATGCCAGTGGCGATCGTACCGCGATCGCGCCCGCTCCCATCGGACAATCTCTTTTTTGAGAACTTGCCAGAACTGCGATCGAGAAAGGTGAGAGACTTTAGATTAAATGTTTCTCAAATGCCAGCTACTTCTTAAACTATTTGACTCCCCTAAAAAATGGATGCCGTGCCACGTAGACTCCTGATTGGAAGGTCAAAAAAATTACACCAAAGTTCATAATCCCAAATTCAATTCTGCGAGTAAATCTCCAATCTCAAATCTCAAACTGGTTGACTATTCTTTGAAAAACCGTAAAATATAGTCAAATTTATCTGCGATCGCGGGAATCTCGCCAATAATAGCTTATGTTGAATACAGCCGGACTGTTTGAAGCAAAACCTCTTCAGGGAAATATTGCGGGTGTTTCAGCAGAAATACCAGACTTATTTGGCAGTAAGTTCGTTAGCGAAGCCCTCGTAGAGGATCGCCTAAATCGATTGACCCAAATTGCGATCGGGGATACGAATGTTTTATTTGATACCAGCTATGGTTTGACTCAAACATCCGATTTGGTTGCCGGTGCGACTGGTAGTGCGATCCTCTACGAGGGCTTCGCTAACGACCTTTTTGACCAAATCACCGACTTCCGGCTCCCGCACTCACCAGACGACAATCTTAAAGTCGATCGCAGTCTAACATCCCAGACCGATATCTCCACTCAACTTCACAGAGACGAACTTACAGGCATGGATTTTGCTATCGGTGATACTGGTATAGTTCCAGAGCGATCGCAATCCCGAACTGCTGCGCTATTACCTTCAGAAAAATGGGCTTTCAATTTCCCAGATTATACCATCGACCACCAAGGTTTAAACACCCTCAATATCAAAATTGGTTACGGCTTAAAACCCGGAATCACCAAAAATGAATATCCCGATTTTGTGCCAATCTACAAAAGTATTGATAACTTCCTAGTTAACTATCCCAACGAAACGGACACCTGGGAAAATATCAACAAAAATCTCAGTCAAAAAGTGCTAGACGAAAATCCGGCACTGACCGATGTTACCATCCAACTCGAAGTTTTGCCAACGAACAGATTGCCCTACGAACGAGCAACTACAGTTTTCCGCAGTCGTGCCGGTCAACCAAAAGAAAATGGCAACTTTTCCTTGAAAAACTACGCAATTAATCACCAAGGATTGAACAAGCTCAATCTCGATGTTGATTACCAGTACAAACCGGGGATTCCCCCAAACGAATATCCCGATTCCCTGTCAATTCTCAAGAGCATTGATAACTTTTTAAGCAAGTATCCCAATGAGACAGATTTCTGGGAAATTGTCAACAAAAAATTAACTCAAAATATCCTCAACGAAAATTCTAGCTTGGCAGCAATTAAGATCGACTTGAACGTTTTGCCAAGCCAAACATTACCCTATAACCGCACCAGCAAAGTTACTCGCACTCAACCAAGCAATCCTCAAGGAACTTTCCTAGTTGGCAATACCAGAGGCAATAATGTACTGCGGTTTGACGGCAGTACGGGCAATCTTCTAAGCGAATTTATCCCAGCGGGCAGCGGCGGTTTGTCTAGTCCAGATACAATTCTTTTTGGCCCAGATGGCAACGGCGACGGTAAGCCGGACATTTACATTGCCAGCGGTGACAAGCCAGGGAATTCCGGACAGCCGACAGCATCTGCCGTATTGCGATATGACGGAGTTAGTGGCAGATTTATTGATAAGTTTGTCGGCGACAATCCGAACACTACTGCTGATGAAACTGGCGGATTATCTCGTCCTTACGGTTTAGCTTTTGGTGCCGACGGTAATTTTTATGTCAGCAGTTTTTTGACCGATCAAATTCTTAGATACAACGGCAAAACAGGACAATTTATAGATGTATTTGCAACGGGCAAACAGCAAGCGGGAGGATTGAATGGGCCGAACAATTTACTGTTTGCTCCTGACGGCAATTTGTACGTGACAACGCAGGGGAGTGTTGCTCGTGATGGCAAAGCTGATTTTAGTGCAGGTTTCGCCAGCCAGGTGCTGCTTTACAACCCGCAAACTGGGCAGTCAAGTATCTTTGCTTCCCCCGATCCTTCGCCTCGGAGTCAGGGATTTGTGAGTCTTTTGGGCATGGCAATCGGGCCCGCTGACGGCGACCTTTACGTGAGCGATTTTGCTAACGATATCAGGCGCTACAATTTAAAAAGTGGGAATTTGGTCAAGGTTTTATCTACCAATTATACTGATACTTCCCCCAGTAGCAATTATGTAGGTGGTTTGGCATTTTCGCCGATCGGCAATTTGTTTGCAGTTGGCTTTGACAACCGCGCCAATGCTAACAATGTTGGTGCAGTTTTGCGGTACAATGGCAAAACTGGGGAACCGCTGCCAATATCGAGCAATCCTTTGTCGAGTAACAGTTCTATTTTTGTCCCTCCCGACAGCAAGTTACAGCGTCCGATAGGAATTGCTTTCTTTCCTTCCGATGGTAAGCTGACCGAGAAGTGGAATTTTACAGCGGCAAATTACCCAATTAACCATCAAGGGTTAAACAACCTAAATTTTGCTGTAAATTATCAGTACAAAGAGGGCATTCAAAATTATCAGTATCCCGATTATGTGCCGATTTACAAGAGCGTTGATGATTTTTTAGTTAACTATCCTAACGAAACTGATTTTTGGGAAATTGTTAACAAAAATTTGACGGAAAAAGTGCTTGCCGAAAATCCAGCAATTTCTTCGGTGACTGTTGATTTGAATGTTTTGCCGACGAACCAATTGCCTTACGATCGCAGCAGTACCGTTAGTCGCACTACAAATGGTAAATTAGGGGAAGCCTGGGATTTCAAGATTCCTAATTATTCGATCGCTCACCAGGGTTTGAATAACCTGAACATTGATGTCAAGTATCAGTACAAGCCAGGAATTACGCAGGCTGAATATCCCGACTTTGTGCCGATTTACAAAAGCATAGACAATTTTTTGGTTGATTATCCAAATGAAACGGATTTATGGGAGATTTTGAATAAGAATTTGACCGAAAAGCTGCTAGCACAAAATCCGGCTTTGGATTCGCTGGAAATTAGTATCGAGGTTTTGCCGACCAACAAATTGCCTTACGAACGAGCTAGTATTGTGTCGCTGGCTTAGCGTCTAATTCAATACGGTTAACTTAACGATTTTTGACGAATTTCACTTCGCGATTTTCTAGGCAATACAGGCATTATTTGCCAGTCGGATTGTTCTTAAGTTAAGCGTATTGGCTTCAAATTGTTTTTTTTGTGGACAATTATTGACAGGGAATACATTCCTTGCTAAGGTGATATGTAATTCAGTAGGTTGCGTAGAAACCGAGTTTTTGTGCATCCAGAACAAACGCATTTAAATTGTCTGTTGTGGTCAAAAAACAATTTTTTGAAGAAACTGAGTTTATGAATTAAAGCGAGTTTGCAAAGATCTATCTTGGGATAGATGAGTATGTTTCAGGCAGTTGCTATAAAACAGTGCGGGCCTTAGGTGGGTCAAAAACCCGGTTTCTGGGTTAAGGTCGATCGCTCAAAGGATTTGAAATTTGAGATTTGAGATGGGTCATGACTTATTCTGTATGGGTTTGCAGCTTGGCTAAAGTTGCATTGTTTTTTTAAACAGGTATCACAGATTTTGGGTAGAAATCGGGTTCTTCTGTGTTCAGAACTCAGAAAGATAGTTGTTTTGCGATCGCAACTCAGGATGCAGTCGCTTTCCTGGCGCAGAGGTTCCAGCAGTAAGCTGAGCATTTTTTTATCTTTTCTTTAGAATGGCGATGGAAATTAGGTAAATAATGGAAGTATTCAAGGATTTTTGATTGCATTTTTCTGTAAAATATATTAAGGAATTTTTGTGAAAACGCTCAATATCCTCTTGGTAGAGGACAGTCCCCTAGATGCCGAGCTGATTGAGGCATATCTCATGGATGGCGGTCTAGACTTTTCTTTGCTGTGCGTGGAAACTCGGGAAGATTTTGCCGTAGCGCTGGAAAAACACTGTGTTGATATTATTTTGGCAGACTATATGCTGCCTTGTTTTAACGGGATAGCAGCGCTGGAAATGGCCCGCGCTACTTGTCCGGGAGTGCCGTTTATTTTTGTGTCGGCTACTTTGGGTGAGGAAGTGGCAATTGAGACTTTGAAAAGTGGCGCTACAGACTACGTTCTCAAACGGCGTTTGACGCGGTTGGTGCCGTCGATCGAGCGGGCCCTGCGGGAAGTTAAAGAACGGCTCGATCGCAAAGCAGCTCAAGCACAGCGCCAAGAAAGCGAAGCCAGGTTTCGGATGATGGCAGATACCGCGCCGGTGATGATTTGGATGTCGGATATCGATCGACTTGGCGATTACTTTAACAAAGTTTGGTTGGAGTTTACCGGTAAAACTTTGGCGCAAGAAATCGGCATCGGTTGGATGGAAAGCTTGCATCCTGACGACTTGCCAAAATATATGGATGTTTACCGGAGAGCCTTCGACGCCCGCAGCGAGTACCGGATCGAGTACCGCTTGAGGCGCTATGACGGGGAGTACCGCTGGGTTGTGAGTACAGGGGTACCCCTGTACAGACCCGATCGCACTTTTGCCGGTTACATCGGTTCTTGCATCGATATTAGCGATCGCCAACAGGCAGAACAAGAACGTGTTATGGCTTTGTCCCGGGAACAAGCAGCTCGCAAACAAGCAGAACAAACAGCTCAAGCGCTACTATCGGCAAACGCTCGAATTACTAACATTCTCGAAAGCATTACCGACGCTTTTGTCGCCTTCGATTCAAACTGGAAATTCACCTATATTAACCACAAAGGTCAAGAGATTTTTGGCAACTTACAAGCAGAACTGATCGGGAAAAATATTTGGGAAATATATCCCTGGGCCGTGGATTTACCGTCTTACAAAATCGCCACCAAAGCATTAGCAGACAAGGTAACAGTCGAATATGAAGAATTCGTGCCGTTATGGAATAAGTGGTTGAAAGTGCGTTTTTATCCTTCCGATTCTGGTTGCTCGGCTTACATCCAAGATGTGAGCGATCGCAAGCAATCAGAAGCAGCACTCAAAGCTAGTCAAGAAAAGCTGAGAATGTTGGCAGAATCTAACTTGATCGGAATTCTCTTCGGCGATGTTGACGGCGGTATCAGTGAGGCTAACGACGAATTTTTGCGCCTCGTTGGCTACACGCGGGAACAGTTGCAGCGCGGGGAACTCCGCTGGATTGACATTACACCGCCGGAGTACCTACCGCTGGACGAAATCGGCATCGCAGAGGCAAAGGCCGAGGGCGTTTGCAGTCCCTACGAAAAGGAATACATTCGGCCTGATGGCAGCCGGATTCCGGTGTTGGTGGGGTATATTTTGTTGGGGGAAAAGCGGCAAGAATCAGTGGCTTTTATTCTCGATTTGACGGTTCGCAAGGAGTTGGAAAAAGAACTGCACGATCGAGCTGAAGAATTGGCGCGGGCGAACCGGATTAAAGACGAGTTTCTGGGAACTTTGTCCCACGAATTGCGGACGCCGTTGAATGCGATGCTGGGATGGGCGCAACTGCTGCGCCACCGCAAGTTTGATGAAAAAACGACTGTTAAGGCTCTGGAAACGATCGACCGCAATACGCGATCGCTGGGGACGCTAATTGAGGATTTGTTGGACGTGTCGCAGATTATGACTGGCCAACTGTCGCTGAATTTGCGGTGGGTAGATTTGATTTCGACTGTTGAAGGTGCTATCGATACTCTCGCTCCGGCGATTGGGGCAAAAAATATTGAAATTGTGACGGATTTCGACCAAACTGCGGGGCGGATGTTTGGCGATTCCGGCCGCTTGCAGCAGGTGGCGTGGAATTTGCTGTCGAATGCGATTAAGTTTACTCCTGACGGAGGACAGGTGAGGGTGGCGCTGCACAAGGTGGAGAGGACGAGTATGCCCGGACAATCCGCCTGTTGTGAAAATTTGTCACCGCCTAGTGTGGAAATTGAAGTCAGCGACACGGGACAAGGGATTCCAGGAGAGTTTTTGCCGCACGTTTTTGAGCGTTTCAGCCAAGCTGATACCTCTACAACGCGATCGTACAACGGATTGGGTCTAGGTTTGGCTCTCGTGCGCCATTTTGTGGAAATGCACGGGGGAACAGTGCAAGTAGAATCGGCTGGCCAAGGACAAGGAGCGAGCTTTTTCGTTAGATTGCCAATTAAACAGCAAGAGGGCGACAGCGGATTTTCTGTTACCGGGGCTGGGGAGTTTGTGGTTCGAGAAACCCCGGCCAGATCCCCTATAGATCCGTCTTTTGTTAGCAGCAACCTTTCGGGAGTGCGGGTGTTGGTGGTTGATGGCGACGGGGATTCCTTGGATTTTGCGCGTACAGTGCTCGAAGATTGCGGAGCTGAGGTGGAGACTGCTATCTCGGGAATGGAAGCCTTGGAAGCGATTTCTAGGCTGAATCCGGATGTGTTGGCGATCGATCTCGGCATACAAACCGCTGAAGGAGAGGCTCTGCTGCCGCAAGTGCGAGAGCAAATGGGGGACAGGGAAATTCCGGCGGTGGCTTTCACAGCTTACGGTAGGCTGGAGGAACGGGTGCGGGCGCTGCGACAGGGTTTTCAAATTCACCTACCCAAGCCTCTCGATCCTGCTGAGTTGGTGGCGGTGGTGGCAAGTTTGGTGTCGCGGGCGATCGATTTTTGATTGACTTGGCAAGGATGGAAATCCTCACTTAAAAATCAGTTTTCTTGGATAGGAGCGATCGCAAATTCATTATATAACGACCAATTACCAATTACCAATTACCAATTACCAATTACCAATTACCAATTACCATACCAATTACCAATTACCAATTACCAATTACCAATTACCAATTACCAATTACCAATTACCAATTACCAATTACCAATTACCAATTACCAATTACCAATTCCCAATTCCCAATTACCAATTACCAATTACCAATTCCCAATTACCAATTCCCAATTACCAATTACCCAACCGTTAATCGCTCAATCCCCTTCGGCAATTTGCTTTAAAACCCACTTGTTTATGCCTTCAGGGGAAATAACATAGCGATAGTAAGTAGAGCCTCGAATAATTACTTGGATTTTTTTCGGACTGATTTTTTCGCTCTCAATAGTTAGGCATCCGTGGCCTGTTTCTTGCCAAGTCTGCATCAGCAAGGTCTCGATTTTGGCAAATAGACTGTTGATTGAAGTTTCCGTGCTATCTGGTTCTCTTGACATATTACATAAGTTGAGATACAAGTTGACAGACTCTCTCGCCACTAGGACGCGAGCCTCTCTATTTGAGCTATCGGCGCAACTTGTTCTTTTTTATGCAAATCCCGTATACTTTTTACAAAACTTTACACAACTGGCGATCGCGCCTGATTATATATATTCCGGTAAAATAACCGTTATCACTTTCGATCGTTCGGACTGAACTCCTCTCTTGTTTGATGAGGACTTCAGTCTGAAAGATCGAACAAATTTAATTGCGATCGTTCCAAACCGGTTTTCCACCTCAGCTAGGTAACAGTAATCATTAATAAATTACTATTACACCTCATTTGTCAAGCCCCAAAAGTTATATATTTAATTGAAGTAAAAGTATTTTTTTGATAGTGAGGTGAACAAACCATCGCCTCAAATATCAAGCTCATCAACTGGGTGCGAGCTTTTAAAAGTACCGTGCCGGGGTAAATGCTTCTGAGACTCCCGTCTTTCCCACCGTGCAAGGATTTTTTTTCAATCTGTGATTTTTCCGCGCTCTCCGGTTCCAACTATCTACTAGATACCAATTGCACCCGGCCAGCATCCATTTCATCCATTAATAACTCTAAAGCCTCATAATCAATATCCGAGATGTAGCCCAAACGGGTGAGCTCGTTGTTGATTTCGTTTTCAATGTCAGGCGTCAACTGCTTAATGTAGAGGGCTTTTTCTACAAGTTGACGAATAGCATGAGTTGCTTGCATAGTATATCGGAGAACTCCGTACAGTATTATTGTCATCTTAACAGTCGATGGAGTGAGTGATCCAAATCAGAACTAACCAGTGATTTCAATTACATTGCTCAGTTTAACCTAACAGCTAGGATAAGGTCGATCGCAATCTTTACGATTGCCAACACTAAACCTCGTCGCACAAATAAAAAATAGTATAGTAGCTTACCTTTACTCCGTAAATCTTGCACAAACTTTTATAAAAAAGACTAAATAAATAAAGATTCAGTAAACTACTCAAAACTACCGATCGGTTTTCCTCAGGTAGGGTTACGCTCGTAGGTGTCAAGTAGGTTTAGGCTTACCTCCGTCCAGTACGGTAGTTGAAAATACGTAGCAACCATAGGTTTGATATATGCAGACACTTCTTGCCCATAAACCACTTAGGGTGATTCGACCCCTAGACCACCTAAATGCAGCCACAGCCGGAGAATTCACAGAGCAACTAACCACAACAATTTCAGCCCCTGGAGTAGTAGCGGTACTCGTAGATGTTGGCGCAGTAACATTTATTGACAGCGCGGGTTTGATGGCATTGATTTCCGGCCTCAAGCAGGCGAAAAAAATGGGACGCAGGTTTAGTCTGTGTTCAGTTACCGCCGGAATTAGAATGATTCTGGAACTCAGCCAACTCGATCGAGTTTTTGAGATATTTGAAAATGTCGAAAGCTTTGAAGCAGCAAACTCTTGTCTTGTGTAAACAAGCACTTCTAGAATCTACTCACCAGTGAAAACAAGTAAGCAAACACAGCAACTTGAGTTAAAGGGCTCCAAAGAGATAGGACTGCCGTTGGCGTATTGGCAGATTTTAAGGTAGGCTGCTTAAGAGTCGCAAATATGAGAGCGAGTCGAGCCGTGGCAGTAAAAATCGAAGAATTACTTACAGCAGAAATCAATCAGCCTGCTCGTTATCTAGGAAACGAGTTGGGGGCTGTACGCAAGCCTTGGGATGGGGCGTCTGTACGCTGGGTGCTCACATATCCAGAAGTGTATGAAGTTGGTGCTTCCAATCTGGGACACATCATCCTTTACAATATTTTGAATGCCTTGCCGAGACAGTTGTGCGATCGAGCTTATTTGCCCGCACCAGACTTAGCAGCAAAACTGCGATCCTCTCCGAGGGCTGCGCTAACGACCAAAACTCCCCTGTTTGCTGTAGAATCTAGGCGATCGCTCACAGAATTTGATATTCTCGGCTTCAGCCTCAGCTACGAACTCGGAGCAACAAACATTCTGGAAATGCTGGATTTAGCCGGCATTCCCCTAACTTGGAAAGAAAGAGCGACAAATGCCCAAAATGGCGGCGATTTGCCGCTAATTTTTGCTGGCGGACAAACCGCAACCTCCAATCCCGAACCCTACGCTGACTTTTTTGACTTCATCGCTTTGGGAGATGGAGAAGAATTGCTGCCAGAAATTGGCTTGATTTTGGCAGAAGGCAAAACTAATAATTTGAGCCGAGAAGCACTATTGCTGGATTTAGCGCAAATTCCCGGCGTTTACGTGCCCCAATTCTACGATATGGCGGCAGATGGTTCTGTTCATCCCAACCGCCCGCAAGTCCCAGAAAAAATTCTGCGCCGCGTAGCAACTCCCATACCAGCTTATTCGATCGGGCTAGTACCCTACGTCGAGACAGTACACGACAGACTGACAGTCGAAATCCGCCGGGGATGCACCCGCGGCTGTCGCTTCTGTCAGCCGGGAATGCTGACTCGCCCCGCCCGCGATGTGGAACCGCAGCAAGTCGTAGAGGCGATAGAAGAAGGAATGAAAGCCACCGGGCACAGCGAGTTTTCCCTGCTTTCCCTGAGTTGTTCCGACTATCTAGCACTTCCGGCTGTGGGGATGGAAATCAAAAACCGCCTCAAAGACAAAAATATCTCTCTGTCTTTACCCAGTCAGCGGGTTGACAGATTTGACGATAATATTGCCGACATTCTCGGCGGCACGCGACAAAGCGGTTTGACTTTTGCCCCGGAAGCCGGCACGCAGCGGATGCGCGACATCGTTAACAAAGGTTTGACAAACGAAGAATTGTTGCGGGGTGTCAAAACTGCGGTCGATCGCGGTTGGGATAAAATCAAGCTGTATTTTATGATCGGTTTGCCCGGAGAAACCGATTTTGATGTTCTGGGAATCGCCGAAACAGTCCGCTGGCTGCAAAGGGAATGCAGGCTTAAGGGACTCGCGGACAAATAAAATACCAGTCAAAATGGGATAATCGTGATATCCCATTTTGGTAAAGTTTCAGAACGTTGCCATGAGGGCAAATATTG
>NZ_JAEQCE010000046.1:0-83542 GCF_020738665.1 Microcoleus sp. PH2017_08_TRC_O_A | reverse complement strand
TAAACCAGAGAATCTGTGTGGAGATAAGTATTTGCAAGTTGAACTACCTTGCTTTGATGTTCCATCATTACTTGACTTTTCTGCTTTAGATGAGAGTGCGCTTGACGGAACCCACCACTCCTGATAAGACTGTGGATTAATGAGTGATAAGCTGTTCTACATCTAAATTGTATTTTTTGTGCGGGCGAGACGCCCACCCACAAAAACTTCATCAAATTTTGACTGTAAAGTTTAAATGCAGAACAGCTTAATACAGTGTTTTATGGGTAGGAGCGGGGGTAGCAGGAGCTGTTCTAATCACATTAGAAGTAATTGCAAGGCTTCTGGGGTTAGAGTTACGTTTTAGGCCTTGATAGACACGATCATTTATGACAAAACAGAACTGTTTGGAACTTGATTTTTCTTGGAAAGATTGGGAAAGCTGGAATTACTTGAGAGCTTTGTCTTTACCCACTTTACCGTGGGCTGCTCCTTTTCTACCGCTGCTAGGATTGCCAAATGCCCTACTAGAGCAACCATCTATCTGGGAGTCAATTTATACCCAGGCTTTTATTGAGTATGAGACTGACTATCGTCTGAGAGATTGGACAGGAAGTCCAGACGGGGAGCGGGGCGAACTGAGACGGCAGATAGTCACGAAGGCGTTGTCGCTGCTAGCACAGCAGATGGGACGGAATGTGGCAATTGATTTAGAGAAATGGGTCAGGTTTCACGAATGCTGTCCTGAAGCCGAAAGAGCGATGACAGAGTGGCAAATTACTCTTAGGTATGCCTATATTTCGCCAAAGTCCCGTCGTTATCCTCGAAAAGTTCCTCCACCCGCCGTCTTAGAGCCAATATTACCAGAGATTTCTGAACTGGTAGCTTTGGCTCGCAGAACCGAGATTAAGGACGCTTTGAAGCGTGTCGCTCCGCCCCCCCCATACGAGCAGATCCCCTACGAATATATGGAGCATTGTTATGAAGAGTTAATTAAACCAGAGAATCTGTGTGGAGATAAGTATTTGCAAGTTGAACTACCTTGCTTTGATGTTCCATCATTACTTGACTTTTCTGCTTTAGATGAGAGTGCTTGACGGAAGCCACCACGAGGATCAGACTTTGGATTAATGAGTGATAAGCTGTTCTACATCTAAATTGTATTTTTTGTGCGGGCGAGACGCCTACCCCACAAGAACTTCATCAAATTTTGACTGTAAAGTTTAAATGCAGAACAGCTTAATACAGTGTTTTATGGGTAGGAGCGGGGGTAGCAGGAGCTGTTCTGGTTACATTAGAAATAATTGCAAGGCTTCTGGGGTTAGAGTTACGTTTTAGGCCTTGATAGACACTATCATTTATGACAAAACAGAACTGTTTGGAACTTGATTTTTCTTGGAAAGACATTGAAAGCTCGCATTACTTGAGAGCTTTGTCTTTACCAACTCTACCTTGGGCTGCTCCTTTTTTACCGCTGGTGGGATTGCCAAATGCTCTACTAGAGCAACCGTCTATCTGGGAGTCGATTTATACCCAGGCTTTTATTGAGCATGAGACTCACAATCGCATGAGGGATTGGACAGGAAGTCCAGATGGGGAGCGGGGCGAACTGGTACGGCAGGTAATTGTGAAGGCGTTGTCGCTGCTGGCACAGCAGATGGGACGGGATGTGGCCATTGATTTAGAGAAATGGGTCAGGTTTCATTTTTTCTGTCCTGAAGCCGAAAGAGCGATGAGAGAGTGGGGAATAACTCTTCGGATTGCCTATTTTTCACCAAATTCCCGTAAGTATCACAGAAAAATTCCTCCACCCGCCGTCTTAGTGCCTATATTGCCTCTTATTGAGGAATTGGTGGATTTCGATCGCAGAACCGAGATCTACCAGCATTTGAAGCGTGTCGCTCCGCCCCCCCCATACGAGCAGATTCCCTACGAATATATGGAACATTGTTATGAAATGACAATGATTTCGGGGGTACTCGATCAAGCGCTGACTTTGAAAGCTTTGCAAACAATTGCCTCTAGACTCAATGACATGGAACGAAAAGAAGTGGCGATGTGGGCGCAGGCTCAAGCTCTTATTATGTATAGAGATGGTAAACCAGAGAATCTATGTGGAGATAAGTATTTGCAAGTTGAACTTCCCTGCTTTGATGTTCCATCATTACTTGACTTTTCTACTGTAGATGAGAGTGCTTGACGGAAGCCACCACGAGGATAAGACTGTGGATTAATGAGCGATACATACGATCGCCCTGCGAGCCTTTTTTGCAAGGAATTGATGGAAGTCAGTAAACTCTAGTGGAGAACCGGAGTATAATCAAAGGTGAGGAGTGAGAATTTGGAACTCAAAATTGAGAATGATTCTAAAATCTGACTTCGGAGTTGAGAATTCTGGTACTTTCAAGTGCAACTATGGTAGAACTCTCCTGTAAAAGCGAATACGCAATCTTAGCTTTGCTGGAGCTGGCCGATTGCTACGATGAGGGCGAACCCCTGCAAATTCGCCAGATAGCTGCTCAGCAAAATATTCCCGATCGATATTTAGAACAGTTGCTCGCTACCATGAGACGCTGCGGGCTGATTCGCAGCCAGCGAGGAGCTAAGGGTGGTTATATCTTGGCGCGGGAACCGTGGAAAATTACACTGCTCGAAATTATCAACTGTCTCGAAGGCTCAGACTTCGATCGCTCTGAAAAAGACTCGCCTGCTCAAACTGTAGAAAGTGCTGTGATTTGGGAAGTTTGGCAAGAAGCGCGATCGATCGCCAACTCGGTGTTGCAAAAATATACGCTACAAGATCTGTGCGAAAAACGCAATGGCAGACGGCAGCTCAATATTATGTATTACATCTAGGTTAAGCCGGTGCGCGTCTAATTTTCAAAATCCTGTATTTTTCAAACAATCAGTGCGGTAGGCGAGAGAGCCAGCCCTAAAAGTTAAATCTCAATACGCAATAGCTTAATATTGCCAACTAGGAATTAACATTTACTTTCAACAACAAGCAGACAAAGATTATGCGTATTGCTGGCGACATTACAGAATTGGTGGGGCACACACCCCTGGTGCAACTCAACCGCATTCCCCAAGCCGAAGGCTGCTTGGCTCGGATTGTAGTCAAACTCGAAGGCATGAATCCGGCAGCATCAGTAAAAGACCGGATTGGTGTCAATATGGTGAATCAAGCCGAGGCAGAAGGGCTGATTACTCCCGGGAAAACGGTTTTAGTAGAACCGACATCTGGCAATACCGGAATTGCTCTAGCAATGGTGGCGGCCGCAAAGGGCTACCAGTTGATTTTGACCATGCCGGATACGATGAGCACGGAACGTCGATCGATGTTACGAGCTTACGGAGCTCAACTAGAATTGACTCCCGGCATAGAAGGCATGAGTGGCTGCATTCGGCGCGCTCAAGAGATTGTAGACAAAACTCCGAATGCGTATATGTTGCAGCAGTTTCGGAATCCAGCCAACCCGGACATTCACCGTTCGACAACGGCTGAGGAAATTTGGGCAGATACCGACGGCGAGGTGGATTTCCTGATTTCTGGAGTCGGCACTGGCGGCACGATTACTGGTGTTGCAGAGGTGATTAAGTCCCGGAAACCCGAGTTTAAGGCGATCGCCGTTGAACCAGCAAACAGTCAGGTACTGTCGGGCGGAAAGCCCGGGCCTCATAAAATTCAAGGTATCGGTGCAGGTTTTGTGCCGCCAGTGCTGAATGTAAATGCGATCGACGAAGTGATCGTTGTTACCGATGACGAGGCGATCGCCTACGGGCGTCGCTTAGCCAGAGAAGAAGGACTTTTGTCCGGTATTTCCAGCGGTGCGGCACTGTGTGCAGCTTTGAAAGTCGGCAAGCGTCCTGAAAATGCAGGTAAATTGATTGTGATGATTCAGCCTAGCTTCGGCGAGCGCTATCTCAGCACTCCCTTGTTCCAGGATCCAGAACTGAATCTGGCGGTGGCTGTCAACTAAACTAGCCTCCGGCGCGAGTTGCAGAAACTGAGGGCAGGGCGTAGAATGTACGCCCTGCTTGGCTTTTGAGATGAAAAAATTGCGATAGATTATTAGACAAGATTGCATAAGTCTTCGATCGATCCTTCAAGCGCAGATGTCAGACAGATGCAACCGACGATGCAACGCAGATAATTTCAGGGTGTTTTCCGATTTTTGCAATTCAAGTCTATTGTCGATCGCGATCGAGCAATCGCCCTGACGGTTACGATATTCTCGCATTGTACAAACCGCTCGTAAAAACCCAGACAAGGCTACCCAAAAGTAGTCAATGTTAGACATCTACGTTGGTAATTTTAGTGCACATTCCTAAAAATACAGGAATAAACTGCAATCCCTCTATTCCCTTCATGAAGTCAGGAATTACTTTTATAGCTCTATTTATGCTGCCATTAGTATCAGCTTAAATTGAATCCCATTCCGCTTCTTGAGATTCCTTTACTAAGATGAATTTTGGGCTTGCGACATATTGAACTCAAGCCTGCTGACTTCTGCTGTAGTAAGTCGCCAATGTTAATCCGCTTGCCATTTCAAAAGTATGAATGTTTTTTTTAAGATTCTTTTTTAATATATTTATGATACTCTAAAAGCAGATGTTTTTTACCTGAAATTGCTGGCATTTATATCGTATAAATACTTGGTATATTAGCAAATAATGATATTTTTGTCAAGCACTTTTTCGCAGATTATCCAGATTTCAAGGAAATAATAGCGTGTCTTCTGTTACCAATCACTACAAAACCCTAAAAATTAGCCCAACCGCAACCCAAGCCGAGATTAAACAAGCATACCGCCGTTTAGTCAAAATATTTCATCCAGACAGCCAGAGTGCGACAGCCGGTCACGAAGAGATTGTCCGCCTCAATGCAGCCTATGAAATATTAGGAGATGCCCAGCAAAGACAATCTTACGATCGCCAAATCTCCCAGCCCAGCGAAGAGCAATCACCCTACGCGCCAAACGTTACCCGCCAGCGACAACAAGCAGCGCGGGACGCCGACGAACACATGGAACAGTGGCTGATTAAAGTATACAAACCAGTCAATCGAATACTCAACAACATCTTGAAGCCGCTGAAAAAGGAAATAAACGAATTGTCAGCAGATCCGTTCGATGATGAACTGATCGAAAAGTTTCAAGCTTATATCGAAACCTGTCGCGATTTTCTTTCAAAAGCTAATGACTTTCTGAGGGTGATGCCCAATCCATCTAATGTAGCCGGAGTTGCGGCCCATCTTTACTACTGCATCAATCAAGTGGGAGATGGCATAGAAGAATTGCATTTATTTACCCTCAATTATGACGATCGCCATTTGCACACAGGTCAAGAACTGTTTAGAATTGCTGCTAGACTGCGGCGGGAAGCACAGGAGGAATTGAAAATTAGAAGTTAGTGAAGAAGTTATGGTTATTGGTTATGGGTTATTTGTTATTGGTTATTTGTTGCGGGCTATCAATAACAAATAACAAATAACTTCTAATTCATTCCCAATTCCCAATTCCCAATTCCCAATTCCCAATTCCCAATTCCCAATTCCCAATTCCCAATGAGTTCTGAATGTCAAATTCCAAACAGAACTTGAATTCGCTTCCGGATTTTAATAAAAGGAGTTTGTTCCAGAGAGTCGCCCTCTAACAATCCCAAATCTCTCAAAGCTTGCTGGCGTTCGGACAATTTTTGAGCAATCTGATCTGCCAAATTCGGTTGTTCTGTTAAAAGTTTTTGCAAGTCGTGGCGTTCCACCACAAACAAAATTGCATCTTCGCTAGTTTTAACAGTCGCCGTTCTCGGAGTTCCCAACAGCAAAGAGATTTCCCCAAAAAACTCGCCCTCGTGAAGCGTCGCAATGTACTGATCGGCTTTTTGAGAAAGAACTTCTACAGAACCAGAAAGAATAATATAAAAAGAATCGCCAGGGTCATTTTCATTGCAGACAATCTGTCCTGTTGGAAAAAGTTGTCGGTAGCCGTATTCAATTAACTGCCGCAGTTCTACATCTGTACACTGTTCAAAATAAGTTACTCGCCGCAACAAATCTCGTAGCGTCCAATTATTAGGGGATTTAACCCCTTGCTTTTTAGGCTCGGAAACGGTGGAATTAGATTTGAGTTCGGCTGAATGTTTGGCATTCTGGGGGAAAACCTGACCGTTTGAATGATCGTCTTTGCGATCGTGAAAATGTTTGGTTAACTCTTGCGGGTTCCGCAGCCACAAATCCCGCTGGGGAAATGGGATTTCGATATTGCGGTGGCGCAATTCATAATCTATTAAAAAGTTGACCGCACTTTTAATTTCATCGCTTTTCTGTGGCTGGTCAATCCAAATTAAAAGTTCAAAATCTAAAGCGTTATCTCCAAACCCGCGAAACCAAACTTTCGGAGAAGGATGTGATAAGATATTCGATTCCAGTCTCGCAGCGACTAACAGTGCTTCTGTAACTAATACTGGGTCAGTTCCATAGGCAACGCCGACGGGGATGTGGACGCGGCATCTGGGGTCTCTATAACTCCAGTTAATAATGTTGGTTTCGACAAACTTGATGTTTGGTATGATTACAAATAGTCCGTCGATTGTTTTGATAATTGTGGAACGGATGGAAATATTTTCAACTGTTCCTAATAAATGGTCAATCTCAATAAAGTCTCCGACTCGAATTTGCTGCTCAAATAGTAGGGTCAGACCGCTGATAAAGTTGCTGGCGAGATTTTGCAAGCCGAAGCCGAAACCAATGCCGACGACGCCAGCTAAGACTGTCAGAGAGGTGAGATTGAGCCCTGCACCTTGCATGACGAATATACAGCCAAGGGTTGCTAAGATGTAGCTGATGATGGTGGAAATTGCTTCCCGACTGCCCCGATCCAATCCCATCCTAACTAGCAGGCTGCGTTTGATTCCTTCACTGATGAGACGAGCTATAACGAAGGCTAATATAGCTAATATTATCAGTTTGACGATCGCACTAATGGACAGATGAGTGTCCCCGATATAAAATAGGGGAGTTGCGATCGCACCATACAAATTTTCAAAAAAGCGATCGGCTTGTTCAGTAATCCAATTCATTAAGATTTGGTAATGAGTAATTGGTGATGGATGATTAGTTTTGCTGGCAACTGAACCGCAAACTCCTGACTGTGGCAGAGTTTATGCGAAAAACCCGAACTGCGGAGTGCGCTGTGTTGCAAAAAGGTCGTCAAGCGCAGCTACCCTGTAGGGAATCGCACTTTGTCAAAGATTCTTAACTGATGGAAAAGCAACTGATGGCGAGAAACTGTTTTGTAGCGGTATTTTCTGCCGGTGATATCTGTGTTGTCGTCCAAAATCAGCCCAGCGCCTGGTGAGGCTAGCTGTTGCCAATATCTCGAAAATTGGTAGAAATTCATTCGCAGCACCCTAAAATTATCGAAAAATTCCAGCAAAAATTAGTTTATCCTTAAGAAGTAAGTCCTTTACAGAACTTAACAAGCTTACCCTACTTGACTTTTATGCAGTGCATCATCAATCGTCGGGCACAGTTTTCGGCGAGTCACCGGTACTGGCTACCGGAGTTGAGCGAAGCCGAGAACTTTGAACGGTTTGGCCCAACTGCCCGCGCACCGGGACACGGACACAATTACGTTCTTTACGTTTCCATGATAGGAGAACTCGACGAGTACGGCATGGTGCTCAACCTGTCTGATGTCAAACACGTCATCAAGCGGGAAGTTACCAAGGATCTCGATTTTTCTTACCTTAACGAAGCATGGCCGGAATTTGGGCAGACTCTGCCAACTACCGAAAACATAGCACGGCAAATTTGGCTGCGGCTAGCTCCTCATTTGCCTGTGAGCAAAATTCAATTGTTTGAACACCCGGAACTTTGGGCTGAATATTTAGGAAATGGCATGGAAGCTTATCTAACTCTGTCCACTCATTTTAGTGCCGCCCATCGGTTGGCTCGTCCCGATTTAAGTTTTGAAGAAAACTCGGAAATTTATGGCAAATGTGCTCGTCCTAACGGTCACGGTCACAACTATCATTTAGAGGTGACTGTTAAAGGGGAAATTGATGCGCGGACTGGGATGATTGCTGATTTGGGAGCTTTGCAAAAAGCTGTTGATGATTATGTTGTTGAACCTTTCGATCACACTTTTTTAAATAAGGATATTGCTTATTTTGAGAAGGTTGTGCCAACGGCGGAGAATATTGCGGTTCGGATCGGGCAATTGTTGCGATCGCCCATACGGGAATTGGGCGCTGAGTTGCACAAGATTAAGCTGATTGAAAGTCCGAATAATAGCTGCGAAATTTACGGTGCCGATTTAGATGCAGCGACGGTACAACAGCAACAGTCAGCAGTTTTAGCTGCGGTTTAGAGGTACAAATCGGATCAGTTGGGGCGGTTTAGGCGGATATGAGGCAAATTGTGCAGATTGGTGAAGCCGCCCCGATGATTCCGAGGATGATTGGAGGCGGATTAGGTGCGAGAAAGTGTTCTTTGACACAAGTTATGTGGCGAGTATTATTGGGACTTTTCCTGACAAGTCAGACGCAGCCCGTATTTTGGAGATAGTAACCCAGAATTCCTCATCAAAGCTATTGTCACTGCTGAGAGTATGAGGTCGATCGCCCGATCTGCTGACAAACAACACTAATTTCTCCTAGGTGAGTTGACGTTTATGCGAGTCTCAAATGTAGCTCTCTTGACTCTGGCCGCCCTCGCATCCCAGAATGTAACTGCTCAAACTAACGCCGCTCCGGCTGCACCTCCCATCTCTGGTGAGACACCGCAGGCCAGCAACTTTGTTGATGCCATAAATAATACCGTCTCTCGTCCGGCGGAGTCAATGAGCGCGCCCGAGACGATCGCCGACGAACAATTTTCCCCACGAATTGCGGTAAAATCGCAGACTGGTTTGCTGGTAGCAGCGGCCGGCGCTGAATTATCTCCTGCTGTTAAAACCAAGGCAAATCCTGCTGCTAGAGCCACCGATGAACTGACTCAATCTTTACAAGAAACATGGCTGGCTAAATTAATCGAAACTGGGGTTAAAAGCAGTCCCCAAGTTCGCGACGCTTTCGATTTTTTCTCTCCACGGACTGGCAGTGCAGAAACTGGATATGGTTTTAATAATACGATAACTCTGCTGAATATTTTATTAATTCTGGGTACTATTTTGCCACCGGTGACAATCGCCTTTTTTTGGGCGATCCGCAGGCTGGTAGTCAAACAGTTGGTTGCTGACGCCAATCAAAGATTGCACGGCATTGGTGTGTTGGAATCAGAGTTGCTCAACTCTCGCCAACTGACTCAAAAAATGAGGGATGAATTAGAGGCACAAATGAGTGCAGCTAAACAATCACTTGATTTTTTAACTAGAGAAACTGAACTTTCCAAATCTTCCGTCGAGCAAATTGAGACTCTCAAATCTCAATTTATCATGCGCCTGCAAGTGTTGGTAACAGAAGTTGACGAGAAAAAATCTCAAATTGTTCAGGAAATTTCCCAGGTTCCGGCAATTGTTGCCAAAGAAGCTGTCAAACTCGCACCTCAGCGGCAGTTAAATAATGCACAAACTTCTGCAACAGCACCTGCTAGTGACGGACAAAATTTGATTGCTGACGATTGTATAAAGCAAGTCGAAGAGCTTTATTTTCAGGGCAATTACAATGAGGCATTAGCCTGCGTAGAAAAAGCTATTTTAACGAACAAGAATGCGGATGAGGCGTGGTATTGGCGCGCCAATGTGTTAATTAGATTGCAGCGTCATGAAGAGGCGATCGCCAGTTACGACCAAGCAATATTAATTAAACCGGATCACTACGAAGCGTGGTACAATAAAGCGAATTTGCTGGGAAAATTGCAGAGGTGCGAAGAGGCGATCGCCTGTTACGAGCGAGCAAGTGCGAGCGAGCCGAGAAAATACGGTTGTTGGCACAGCATAGCAGCTTTGTTGGGTAAATTGCAGCATTACGAAGAGGCGATCGCCAGTTACGATCGCGCCCTGGCTATCAAAACAACCGACAGCGAAATATGGCACAACCGAGGTGCGATGCTGGGTAAAGTACAGCAGTACGCCGCCGCAGTCGATTCTTACGATCGCGCTCTTGAGCTCAATCCCAAGAGATACGAGACTTGGTACAATCGAGGTAATATGCTGTGGAGATTGCTCCGCTACGCTGATTCTGTTGCTTCTTACGATCGGGCTCTCGATATCCGGGCCGACAAATACGAAGTTTGGTACAATAGAGGCGCCGTGCTGGGAAAAATGCAGCTCCATCAAGAGGCGATCGCATCCTACGACAAAGCAATTGCCATTAAACCGCAGGATTTTGAAGTGTGGCACAACCGAGGCGCAGCTTTCGACAAACTATCACAACACGAAGCAGCAATTGCATCTTACTCCCAAGCAATCACGCTTAATTCCAAGTGTTACGAAGCTTGGTTTGGCAAAGGCGAATCTTTGGCAAAATTGCAGCACCATGAAGAAGCGATCGCAGCTTACGAAAAGGCGATCGCAATTCAGCCAGAATCCTACGATGCTTGGCACCACTGCGGTACAGCTTTGTCGCAATTAAAGCGCTACGAAGAAGCAATGGCAGCATACGATCGAGCCATTGCTATCAAGCCAGAAAATGCCGAAGCTTGGCGCGATCGAGGCACAATTGCCTCAGAATTAAAACAAGATACAGAAGGATTTGCAGCCGGTGAAAAAGATACTCAAAACCAGCCACAAGTCGATGAATCTTCGGAGAGTTAGTTGTAAGGTACAGCGCAACTGAGCTGTATTGGAATATTTTTGGCAAAAATGGTAAACTTATGCCAAATGCTAAAAAAGGAGAATAGTTATGTCTGTGAAAATGCAAAGACGGCTATTTACAGTGCAAGAATATCACCTGATGAGTGAAGCTGGTGTTTTTAGCGATCGCGAACGAGTGGAACTTATCGAAGGAGAAATTATCCAAATGGCAGCAATTGGTAGGCGCCACGCCGCCCGTGTCGATCGCCTGGCAGAGTTTTTTGGCGATCGGGTGCGAACACGTGCTATCATCCGGGTGCAAAATCCTATTTGCCTCAATGATAACTCAGAACCTCAACCTGATATTGCCTTAGTACAGCGTCGCGCTGATTTTTATGAAGAATCCCTGCCAAATAGCGAGGATGTTTTGCTGCTGGTAGAGGTAGCAGATAGTACCGTTAATTATGACCGCGATGTGAAAATACCAAATTATTCGCGATCGGGCATTCAGGAAGTATGGTTATGGGATTTGGAAGCAAACTGTTTAGAAGTTTACCGCAATCCCACCGCAAATGGCTACACTTCAGTGCAAAAATTTGAACGCGATCAACAAGTTTCACCACTGGCTTTTCCTGAGTTGACAGTGAGTGTTGATTTAATCTTGGGTTAAAAAAATAGTAAGCTTAAACGGGAGCATCTCAGTTTTGCATTTATAGTGCTGTCCCCGCTCGCGTATGCTACAAATCGCGAGCGGGGACGCTCGCACTATAATAAAAAAAATGCTTTTTGCAAAATAGAGATGCTCCCGCTTAAACTAACTGCGAAAAAAGGAGAATAGTTATGTCTGTTGAAATGAAAAGACGGCTATTTACAGTGCCAGAATATCACCTGATGATTAAAGTAGGTGTTTTTAATAAAAATAACAGAGTCGAATTGATCGAAGGAGAAATTATCGAAATGGCAGCAATTGGGACTCGTCATGCAAGTTGTGTAAAGCGTCTGATCGCTGTGTTCTCCGATCTGGAGAGAAGACGTGCTATTTTGGGTGTTCAAGATCCAATTCAGTTGACAGAAAGGACTGAACCTCAACCGGATGTTGTCTTGCTGCAACCTCGTTCTGACTACTACGCTACAGCGCATCCAATACCATCAGAGGTGTTGCTTTTAGTAGAGGTTTCAGATAGCACTGTAGATTTCGATCGCGATGTCAAAGTTCCTAATTATGCGCGTTCTGGAATTCAGGAAGTATGGCTGTGGGATCTTGAGGAAAACTGTTTGGAAGTTTACCGCCAGCCGACGATAAATGGCTACACTTCAATACAAAAGTTTGAACGCGGACAACAAATTTCGCCGCTGGCTTTTCCCGATTTTGTAGTGAGTATTGATTTAATCTTGGGTTAGGCTGACTTTTATCTTATTTTCGATTCCCACTCCCAATTACCAAAACCTTAGACTTACTATATAATTAATTTAACTCCTCAAATCAGCGAAAGTTTTATGACTGTTGCTAAACCATTTGAATTGGGAGTCACCCATCTCCCAGACCACACCGAACTGCCAGAGTCTGACGGTACTTTTGTGAAAAACTTTCAAGAACTGCCTCAAAGCATTATTCTCACCGATTCCCTGCGGCCTGTATTGCAAAAAATTCACCCTGACGGACGGTACCGCATCGGTCAAGATTGCGGGATTTATTGGCGTTTAACTGACCCTCCCGAACGCGGCGCCGAAGCACCAGATTGGTTTTACGTCCCCAATGTACCGCCACTTTTAAATGGTCAGGTGAGGCGTTCCTATGTATTGTGGAAAGAATACGTTGCACCGCTAATTGCAATTGAATTTGTGTCGGGGAACGGTTCAGAAGAACGAGACAGAACTCCACCGCCAGATCCAGATAGAGAAGAACAACAAGAACAAAAACCTGGCAAATTCTGGGTTTACGAACAGGCGATCCGCATTCCTTTTTACGGGATTTATGAAGTGAAAAAAGCGGCTGTAGAAATGTATCATTTAGAAGACAACCGCTATCAGCGCCTGAGTCCGAACGATCGCGGGCGCTATCCGATTCCACAGCTTGGAGTTGAATTGGGAATCTGGCAAGGGGAATATGATGAGATGAATTTGCCTTGGTTGCGTTGGTGGGATAGTGAAGGCAATTTGTTATTAATAGGGGAGGAACGTGCTCAACAAGAAAGCCTTCGCGCTCAACAAGAAAGCCTTCGCGCTCAACAAGAAAGCCTTCGCGCTGACGAAGAACGACTTCGGGCAGATCGTTTGGTAGAAAAGTTGCGCCAAATGGGCATTAATCCCGATGAATTGTGATTTTTTTGTTAGTTGTTGAATTCTGGGTAATCGCTCTTTTTTTATGACAGAAATATCATAAATTGGGAAAGGACGATTACCTATGGGATAGCTGCGCTTTACGACCATTGATAAATTGCAAAATTAAAGATATTTAATTTTTAATAAAAATTCTTAAAATTCTTGAAAAATTATATATTTGTGGAATTTTTTATAAAGATTTAATCTTTGCCCAACGTAAGTGCTAGTATCATAAGCCTAAAGCTAGGGGTGCCCGCAGATCCGGGCTGAGAAAACACCCTTAGAACCTGAGTCTGGGTAATACCAGCGGAGGGAAGCTGTTTATGAAGGACATTAAGATATGCGTACCGAATGGATCGCTAAGCGTCAGGGTCACAGCAACGTATCTCAAATGCACTACGCCCGTCAAGGTGTCATTACTGAGGAAATGGACTTTGTTGCTAAGCGAGAAAATCTCCCAGGAGAACTGATCCGCGCCGAAGTAGCGCGGGGACGGATGATTATTCCCGCTAACATCAATCATACGAATTTGGAACCAATGGCGATCGGCATTGCGTCTAAATGCAAAGTCAATGCTAACATCGGTGCATCTCCGAACTCTTCCAATATGGAAGAAGAAGTTGACAAGCTTAAACTAGCAGTTAAATACGGTGCTGACACCGTGATGGACTTGTCCACCGGCGGTGGCAATTTGGATGAAATTCGTACTACGATTATCAAAGCTTCACCAGTTCCTATCGGCACTGTACCAATTTACCAAGCTCTAGAAAGCGTGCACGGTAATATGGAAAGTCTGACGGCGAATGACTTCCTGCATATCATTGACAAACACGCTCAACAAGGCGTAGATTACCAAACAATTCACGCCGGAATTCTGATTGAGCATTTGCCGTTAGTCAAAAATCGGCTGACTGGGATTGTTTCTCGCGGCGGCGGTATTTTGGCGCGGTGGATGCTACACCACCACAAACAAAATCCTCTCTACACTCACTTTAACGACATCATTGAAATCTTCAAGAAATATGATGTTTCGTTTAGTTTGGGAGATTCTTTGCGCCCCGGTTGCACTCACGATGCGTCGGATGAAGCTCAATTAGCTGAACTCAAAACTTTGGGACAATTAACTCGCAAAGCTTGGGAACATGATGTGCAGGTAATGGTGGAAGGCCCGGGCCACGTACCTATGGATCAAATTGAGTTTAATGTCAAGAAACAAATGGAGGAATGCTCGGAAGCTCCTTTCTATGTTTTGGGGCCGTTGGTGACTGATATTGCACCAGGATATGACCACATTACCTCAGCGATTGGGGCGGCGATGGCTGGTTGGTACGGTACTGCTATGCTGTGCTACGTGACTCCTAAGGAACACTTGGGATTGCCGAATGCTGAGGATGTCAGAAACGGGCTGATTGCTTACAAAATTGCGGCTCACGCTGCGGATATCGCGCGCGGCCGTCCGGGTGCGCGAGACAGAGACGACGAACTCTCGAAGGCGCGTTACAATTTTGATTGGAACCGTCAATTTGAGCTATCGCTCGATCCTGAAAGAGCAAAGGAATATCACGACGAAACTTTGCCAGCAGATATCTACAAAACTGCGGAATTCTGTTCGATGTGCGGGCCTAAGTTCTGTCCGATGCAGACTAAGGTTGATGCCGATGCTTTGACTGAGTTGGAGAAATTTCTTGCTAAGGAACCTGTAGCGCTAAGCTAACTATATTGCTAGGGCGGGCGGATAAATTCGCCCACCCTTCCCAATTCAAAAGGCACTAACTTTTTGTTTGGTAGAGGACAAAATATTCTGCATAACTTCTTTCGCCACAGCTTTTACCACATTAATACTGACGCTATTGCCCAGTTGATAGTAAGCTTTATCATCATTGAAATGCAGTACAAAACTATCGGAAAAACCTTGTAACCGTGCGGCTTCGCGGGGAGTAATTCGCCGGACTCTATGGTTGTGATAAACACCTAATTTATTTGCATCGCTGGCAACAAGTGTTACAGAAATCTTCTGCGGATCTAGAAATTTATAGACTTCAAAGGAAAAGTTACCCGATACAGGTTTATACAAATCATTGTTGCGCTGTAGGTACTTCTTGGCAACCAGTAAATCCAGAATTTCATCAAGATTGGGATGAGCAAAAAAAGTAGCGATTTGTTCTTTAGTTAAAAGCTTCCCATCTTGGTGATGTCCAAATTCTTTATTGCGCCTTTTCAATATAAAACGATTCATCAACTCAATTTCATCTAAACTGCACTGGCCTCGCAAACCCAATTCCCAAGAATGAATCGAATTGCCGCCACGATAGTCGATTAATCGGATTCCGTGCAAGCGATTTAAATCATTGTTAACGATTGGTTTCAATGCCTTGACAAATTCTGGCGAGCAATCATATTTTTGGTCTGGATTGTCTTCCAAAATATCTGCAACTGCGACGGGTTTACTCAACGGGGAAAATAAGGATAACTGTTGATGGTTGCAGGAATGGGAATCTTTTGGGCCTAAGTCGGAAATTAACCCAAATTGGGGCGAAGCATTTAAAATTCCTACTAGGTAAACTCGGACGCGGTTTTGGGGTAAACTAAAGTTGGAGCTGTTGAGTATAAAGTAATCGAAGCTGTAACCTCGATCGGTCATTTCGCTTTTTATAGTTTCTAGGGTTTGTCCGCTGTCGTGGGAGACGAGTCCTCGCACATTCTCAAAAATAAATGCTTGAGGCTTGAAAGTGTCAATCAGCCGTACAATCTCGAAAAATAGTGTGCCTCTGGTGTCTCCAAAGCCTGCTTTTTTGCCTGCGTAGGAGAAGGATTGGCAAGGAAATCCTGCTAGTAAAATATCATGTTCTGGAAGTTGGTCAATTAGTCGGATGTCGCCTGAAGGTGTGTCGCCAAAATTGGTCTGGTAGACTAATTGAGCATCGGGATTGATTTCGCTACTTAATACGCATTCTGTTTCCAGATTCAAGGAATGTGCGGCGGCTTCAAAGGCTAATCTCATGCCGCCTATTCCTGAGAATAAGTCAATGAAACGGATTTTTTGCATGGCGATTTTAGGTATCCGCTCAATAAATCGGGGTAGAGTACCGTGTTGGAAACGATTTTGCGATGTTTGAGTCTCATCATTAAGTGATTTCCCCCGATTTATTGAGCGGATACTATTTTACCATGCTGTGCCTAGATTGTGAACCTTCTTTTTTGCTGTTACCCCTATTTATTGAGCGGATATCTTTTTATCATTTCTCCCCCAAAGTCCGCCAGTACAATTAAATCCTTCAGGAACATATTTCCTGAAAGTGTTGAAGAGTTTACTATTTGAAATAATCCGCTTAACTCTGAAACAGTGACGCTAAGAATAGCAATAAATTGATCTTGAGTTTCTATCAATTTTGGTATAACACTGAGTTATGCTTCCTTTTGAGATAAGTCGGAAGGCCAAAACATCGAAGCTAACTCACGGATTTCTTCAACTGTTCTTCTGTAATTGTGAGTTGACATTTTTGGTTGTCTGTGGTAATGAGTGCTGTGAATTTGATGCGATCGCCCGCCGTTCTCGCTATTAAATGTTCGGCGGCAGTTGACGCGATTTTTTAGGCTAGGAGATTGGCGATCGCACTTTTACCTATTGCTTGCTACTAATCCATTCTTTGAGATCGGCGATCGTAAAAACAGCCTGAAAATCCAATCCCTCCTCGCGATATAATTGAGCTCCACCTTGTTCTCGATCGATCAGCGACAACACGCGATCGACTTTATAGCCAGCACCCCGCAGCCTCTCCACCGCCTGCATCGCCGACTTACCCGTCGTTACGACATCTTCCAACACCGCCACATTCGTCCCTTCAGGCAACACAGGCCCCTCAATATACGCCATTGTCCCGTGTCCCTTCGTCTCTTTGCGGACAATTAGCGCCGGAATCGATCGACATTCCAGAGCCGAAACCACACTCACAGCAGTTACAATCGGGTCAGCACCCAACGTCAAACCGCCCACAGCCTGCACTTGAGGTGGCAGCATCGAGAAGAGTACGCGCCCCGTCGCCAAAGCACCTTCAGCGTGCAAAGTCACCGGTTTGCAGTTGATATAATAAGAACTTTTCTGCCCCGAAGACAGCACAAAGTCGCCCTCGCGGTACGCAAACTCGCACAATAAATCCAAAAGTCGATCGCGCAACACCTTTAAATCAGCAGCATCCATAACTTAACACCTTGTAGAAAACGCAAATAATCCGCCGATAATCAGTCTATATTGGAACCGTAATTAATCTAGAAGCTGAAATTTATGAGTCAAAAGTTAAAAAGCCTCAGCAGTGCGTTGATTCTCGCTGTCGCCTCTGCCGCACTGGCATCCGTCAAACCTGCTCAAGCAGATACAGCCCGATTTAGCCCCGTTGGTGACAACTTCAACCGACAATTCTTTGAAGCTTCAGGAGACTTTTATCACAACGTCAGCTTGCAAGGTTACATGGGCGACTATCTAGGAATTGGTTCCCCCAGCGGCGTAGTTGCCTTTCCCGAAAAAGAAATCGAGCGCGATGCCAGTCGCGTCAGCGGCCTCTACCGACGAGTAATGCAGCGGCAGGTTTCCAGCGACCCTATTCTTCGCGTTCCCGATGCCACCAATCCCTTTGATGCCTCAGTTATGGCCTTGCCCGCAGCCTGCCAGGTAGCACCTCAACCGAGTGGCTGTTTCGCTCCTGGGAGCCGAGTCCAAGAACCGTTTGTACCGCGGCAGCAGCAAGAGTCGGAGGCAGTACCAGGCCCGGTTAGAGGACTGTACAATGTATCACCGGCTCGTGGAAATTAACTCCCAGTTCGGTATAACAATTGTTTGTAGTAAGGACTTTAGTCCTGATTGACTTCAACTCAGAGGAAGGACTGAAGTCCTCACTACAAACTTTAATTATCTGAATTCCGGTTGCATCGCAATTCATATTACCCGCAATCAGGACACTCAAGCGTGCCCAAAGCGTGTCAACTTAAGCCTGAAAGCCTTGATAAATGTCGTTTTTACCATAGTCCAGATCCCCCTAAATCCCCCTTAAGAAGGGGGACTTTGATCGGATTCTTGTCCCCCCCTTCTTAAGGGGGGCTAGGGGGGATCTGGGCCTAATCGTTAGACAGTAGACTGGTAATACATTTAACCTTAAGTTGACACTAATGGGCAGTGCCGTGTCCCTACTTGAGAAACTACAAACTTATGATGAAACAATGCTGCCGTCAGGCATGATTGTTTCTTTCAAATGAGCTTCGCTCAGATTAGCTCCAGCCAAATTGGCTCCTCTGAGATTTGCCCCTGTCAAATTCGCCCCTCTCAAATCAGCTTTACCGAGGTTTGTCCAGCGGAAATCGGCAGCACTCAAGTCCGCAAAACTAAGATTTGCCCTAAAAAGATATGCTCCCGTGAAGTGAGCTTCCCCGAGGTTAGCTTTAGAGAAATTGGCTGCGTAAAAATGTGCTTCAATCAATTCGGCTTGATTGAGATTGGCTTGACTGAGATTAGCATGATTGAGGTTCGCGCCGATCGCATTAACTCGAAACATTGCCGCCCCGATTAAATTCGCATCTCCTAAATCGGTTTGTTGGAGAATCGCACCACTGATGTCCGCCCCAATTAAATTAGCCCCGCTCAAATCTGCCCCCCGGAGGTCGGCCGCTCGGAGATTTGCTCCCGTTAAATTAGCTTTAACTAATTTAGTATCGAGGAGTTGTGCTCCAGCAAGATTTGCTAAACTGAGATTAGATTCAGCAAGGTTTGCTGTAATTAATTTAGCCTTAAACAAGTCTGTTTTAAAAAGGTTACACCGCCCAAGATACGCACCTCTAAAATTTGCTTCAGCGAGGTTAGCTTCGCTCAGATCCGGTTCGAGGTTTGGGTTGAGATTTCTCCATTCAATCCAAGTAACTGCACCTTTTTTTAGCAGCGCTAAATGCTGTGTATTTGCCATAATTGCATCTCCTATAACCCCTATTCCTTGCGACCAAAAATTGCTGGATTTTCGCGACCAGATACGCTTTCCACCGCCGCAATTGCTGCCTGGGAACCTGCTATAATATCTCGTTCTGCTCCGCCGAGGTAAAGCCGTCCGAAACTACCGACAGCCTGAACTTCTAAGATGTTAATAGATGCACCTTTTTCTGCTTCATTGGCTGCCAGCGCTGCATAGGCGGCCGGTTCTACTTCTAAGACGTAAAGCGTTTGTCCCGCCAGCAGCAACTGTCCGCGCCTGCTGCGGTTGATTAATTGGGTTTGGTGGGGGTCGATGTTGCGAATAATTTGACTGGAAATGACTCGCGGTTTGATACATTCTTCTCTACGGACTCCGATGAATTCTAGAATTGCTTTGCCTGCGGCCCTGGTTTCGCCCTGCTGGCCCGAGTGTACTTCCAGCAAGCCGTACAGGCGCTCGACTATCTGCACTCCAGGGCGCACGGAGGCTGATTTGAGGGCGACATCGGTAATTCGGTTAATTTCGATGCCAGGGGAGATTTCTATCCACAGCGACGCATCCCCCGGCAGTGGCAAGAATCCGGCGGCGACAGTGCCTATGTATGCTGCGTGCTGTGGCTGCAAGTTGTCTAGAAATACGTAGCTGCGTAGCTCTATTCCCAATTTGTTTTAATCTCCGTCGATCGAGCTTTTGTTGTCTGTGCAATATCTGAGTTTACCTTTTTTTGTCAACAGTACATTGTCTGTATGATTTTTGACGGTTGACGGTTGACGGTTGACGGTTGACGGTTGACGGTTGACGGTTGACTGTTTGAACAATACCGATGCGGCCGGAAACGATATGAGATACACCCCTCGAAGTGACGTTTTGGGCTTTGCGAGCTATGTTTAATTTCGTATGACCACTAAAAATTTGATATCAATCTGTAGTAATAGCTGGAGTTAATCAATCTTTACTGCTACAGGTGGATTTAACTTTGAAAGGCGATCGATATAGTGATGATAGTTAAAGATTTTTGCCAACAGAGAGCATTTGAATTATGAAACGTTCTGACTTATCCAAAGCAATCGGTGCAGGTATTATCGCTGCTGGTCTAGCCATTGTGCCAGCTAACTTGCCTGCTTCGGCTCAGACAAATACAACTCCGGGTACTAACAGCAGAGATACTACCACTACCACTACTACTCCTCGCTCTGGTGTCTACAGTGCTGAGAACGATCGCGATTTTGATTGGGGATGGTTGGGCTTGCTCGGCTTGTCCGGTTTGCTCGGTTTAATGCCCCGCAAACGCGAAGAAAATGTCCGCTATACCACTACAACTGGCGATCGCGATCCAGCAGTTCGTACAGATTACCGCTAATACTAGGGTATAACGGGCTGTGGGCATGATGCAGGGACAGGATGTTTTAACCTGTCCGAATAGCGCCAACAATCATCAAAAAACCTCCATCTGTGAGGTTTTTTTATTGGATACGATCGGCAATCAATTGGTTCGTGGTGAGGACTTTAGTCCTCAGGAATGAGAATTAAATAACTTACAATTTTATGATTCTTGTCCTTTCTTGACGGGCGGGACGCCCATCCCACAAATATGTGTAAATTATTTAATTTTCGCTCCTCAGACCGAGAGAGGACTAAAGTCATTACTACAAAACTATTTTATTTGTTTCTTCTTCTTCTTCTTCTTCTTCTTTTTCCTTCGCGTTCTTCGCGCCTTTGCGGTTCGTTAAATAAAGATTTTTAGCAGCAAAAAATAGTTTAAATTAAAAAATGTTTTTGCCCGATCGCTCCACGAACACATCCAACATCGCCTGCACCAACTTGTCTGGATCTAAAGGCTTACAAATGTGCCGCTGGAACCCCGCAGTCAGGGCTTGCTGGTAGTCAATTTCTCCAGCATAGGCGGTAAGGGCGATCGCGGGAACCAATCCGCCTTGCTCCGGCGGCAGAGCCCGCACCTGCCGCAGCAACATATAAGGGGCTTGCGATTAAATATAACCCCAGTTATCCTAGAAGAGTAGGAAACAAAAAATCTGACATAAGCGGTTGTTACTTCTGTAATTGGGATGCTAGAAATGATCTTGAGTGAGCCAGTGAAATTAACATTCAAAGATGCGGCAAAAAAACTGACAGGCTATCGCCGTCGAGACTTTATGGCAAAAGTGGCTGAAGACTACTTTAATGGTTGGGCCCGCAAAGTAGAAACATTTATGGGGTGGAACCGAGACAGTGTTCAACTAGGCTTACATGAACGACGAACCGGGTTGATTTGTGTAGATAATTACCGGGCACGAGGGCGACATAAAAGTGAAATTTTGCTGCCCAACTTAGAAGCCGATATTCGTTCTTTAGTAGATCCAGAGTCCCAGGCAGACCCCAAGTTTCAATCGACATTTTTGTATGCCCGGATCACGGCCATGGCGGTACGAGCGGCATTAGTGAGTCAGAAGAACTACGACAGTGAGCAATTACCTTCTCGTCAGACAATTGGCGCGATTTTAAATCGAATGGGGTATCGCCTAAAAAAACACAAAAAACCAAGCCCTTGAAAAAAATTCCCGAAACTGATGCGATTTTTGAGAATGTATTGAAGGAGAATCAAGCCTCCAATCTAGATGTCAAGTCTCTGCGAATATCAATTGATACCAAAGCGAAAGTAAAAATTGGCAACCTGTCACGGGGAGGTAAAGCCAGAACCATCGAACCGAAATCGGCTGACGATCATGATACCGAGTGGCAAGCTGTATTAGTCCCCTTTGGCATTCTTAACACTCAAAGTGATCAACTATCGATTTATATGGGACAGTCCGCTGAAACTACAGATTTTATTGTTGATTGTCTAACAGATTGGTGGCACAATAATCAATCTGATTACACCGAACTCGAAGAATTAGTGATTGACCTTGATGGTGGTCCGGCAATCAGAAGCAATCGCACACAATTCATCAAACGCATCATCGAGTTATCTCAGGCAATTGGCTTAAGAATCCGACTAATTTACTATCCACCATATCATAGTAAGTATAACTCAATTGAACGCTGCTGGGCGGCACTTGAACACTATTGGAATGGTGCTATTTTAGATTCAGTTGAAACTGCCGTACACTGGGCATCTAGCATGACATGGAAAGGAATTAATCCCATTGTAAACTTAATTGAGACAACTTATGAGAAAGGCGTAAAAGTCTTACCTCATGAGTTAAAACAGTATTTGCCCTCATGGCAACGTTCTGAAACTTTACCAAAATGGGATATCACGATTATCCCATTTTGACTGGTATTTTATTTGTCCGCGAGTCCCTAACACGCTCAACCAGCGGATTTTGGCCGTGTCTGCGCGCACGATTCGGTAGTCGATCGAGTAGAGCGATCGCGTTTCCCGAGCCGTTTTGACTGCCTGCAAGACTTGTTTTAAGTCGTCTGGATGCACGAACTTTTTCCACACTGCGATCGTAGTTTCGCCGCCCGGTGTCGGTTCGCAGCCGAAAATCCTGAAATGGTTCGCCGACCAAATTACTCGATTTGTTCGCACGTCTAGATCCCAGCTTGCTATGCCCGAGCCTTTGATGGCGACGCTCAAACGTTCTTCTATGATCGGCGCTCAGACACTTTTAGCCGCAATTGGCGAAATTGCTGACAGTATTTACCGGGCAGGATTTCGGAAATTAGTATTGATGAATGCCCACGGCGGACAGCCGCAGGTAATGGAAATTGCAGTGCGGGATATTCATCAGAAATATCAGGATTTTTCAGTGTTTCCGCTGTTTGTCTGGCGGGTGCCGAATGTGGCGGCCCAATTACTCACGGCGAAAGAGTTAGAATTGGGAATTCACGCGGGAGATGCCGAAACGAGTTTGATGTTGTCAATTTTGCCCGAACAGGTGAAAATGGAGCGAGCAGTTTGCGAGTATCCGAGGGATTTGCCTGCTGACAGTTTGCTGAGTATGGAAGGTAGCTTGCCTTTTGTTTGGCTGACGCGAGAGTTGACTGATAGCGGTGTGTTGGGCGATGCGACGGTGGCGACGAAGGAAAAGGGCGATCGTATTTTGGAATCTCTCTCTGACGGCTGGGTACAAGTTATCAAAGATGTGCACAAGTTTCGACAGCCGGGAAATAATTAAAACAAAACTTACGCATCGGCACCCAGAAACCGGGTTTTTTACCTAATCTGCGGTCTAAAATCCGTCTTTTCGTAAAAAAACCCGGTTTCTAAACAAGGAGTGCGTCATACCAATTTAATGGGTCGTTGCACATATCCCGATCCCCCTAAATCCCCCTTAAGAAGGGGGACTTTGAGTAACTCTTGTCCCCCCCTCCCACCAGGGGGGTTAGGGGGGATCAGATTCTATGCACCCTCATAAAAAATTGGTATCAGTCCTATAAAAATTAAGAATTAAAAATCAAAAATAGTTCTAATTCGTGTCAAAATGAGTCTAACAAATTTTCTGAGTTGGAAGGCTAACTATGAGTGTAACTCCTAAATTGCAGCGCGCATTTGAGCAAGGCCGCGCCCTGAAAATTATCAGCGGTTTAAATAATTTTGATGCGGCTAACGTTGCGGCTGTTGTCAAAGCAGCGGATCTCGGTGGCGCTTCCTTTGTCGATATTGCTTGCGATCGCGATTTGGTATTGATGGCAAAACAGTTGACAAATTTGCCAATTTGTGTGTCGGCTGTGGAACCAGAAAAGTTTGTAGCTGCGGTAGAAGCTGGCGCTGATTTGATTGAAATTGGCAACTTTGATGCTTTCTACGCCGTAGGGCGCCGCTTTGAAGCTGAGGAAGTTTTGGAGTTGACTCGCCAAACGCGATCGCTATTTGGGAACATCACTCTTTCTGTAACAGTTCCCCACATTTTGACACTGGACAAACAAGTACAGTTAGCAACCGAATTAGTCAAAGCTGGCGCTAACATCATCCAAACCGAAGGCGGTACTAGCGCCCAACCAATTCACGCCGGAACTTTGGGATTGATTGAAAAAGCAGCGCCTACTTTGGCCGCAGCCTTTGAAATTTCCCGCGCCGTACAAGTCCCCGTACTCTGCGCTTCGGGCATCTCCAGCGTCACTGCACCGCTGGCTATTGGCGCTGGCGCTGCGGGTGTTGGCGTCGGTTCTGCTGTCAGCCAACTTAACAGCGAAGTGGCGATGATTGCTGCTGTTCGCAGTTTAGTTGAAGCTTTGGCAAAAGTCGAGCGATCGCACTTTGCTACTTCAATCTAATTAAGAAGGAAGAGTTGACAGTTGACCTGGGACAGTTGACCTGGGACAGTTTTCAGAGGGAAGAGGGAAGAAGGAAGAGTTGACAGTTGACCTGGGACAGTTGACAGTTTTCAGAGGGAAGAGGGAAGAGGGGAGAAGGAAGATTTTTCCCCCTCTCCCAATCTCCCAATCTCCCTCTTCCTTAATAATTAATCCACCACACGGCATAATCATGTAATAAATGATTGTTTGGGGGGATATCATCAACTGATTCTAACTCTGCTAAACGCAACATAAACTTTTTGCGATCGCCAACGCGCTGAACTTCCACAAATATGCCGTCTTCCTGAATAGAAAAATCTTCCAACCGATGAATTGTGAATTTATCAGTATAAGAAGGTTGAGTTTTTTTGAGCCTTGCATATTCTTTTTTAGTGCCAAAACCCATAAGATACTCTTCTTCCCATTCAAACTCTTCTATGCCAGTAACATGGCACGGAACTTGAAAATTTTGCTTGAGGTAGTCTAAATATTTGATTGTATTTTTAAGATCGGCATTGATTTTTTTGTTTCCCAGGATTCTTCTAATCTTACTTTCAAATTGACCGCCATTAAATGGGTTGTTTTCATCGAGATCGGCGAAGATTTCTGGCTTGAAAGTGCCTCCTAATTCTGGTAATTCAGCAAGCAAGCGCTGCAAGTCGTTTAGCGGTTTCGGTCTTCTACCTGCTACAATGGTTTCATCAAGCTGAACTAAAGGAAGTTCGGATTCTGAAGGAAGGGATTTGCTTTGATTTGGGCGATCGTCAACTTGAGACTTGTTAACTTTAGGCTGGTTAACTTTAGGTTTGTTAAATTTGGGCATCGCTCGGTCTCGCTGTATCGGTTTATCAATAAAGTATATCTTGGTAGAAGTACATTCGTGTCTGACAAATAGGAGGAAGCTGTGATGCAATTACTGAAATCGCCTGATGAATCGGCAGTCTATCAAGGGCAATTCGGCGAGTTTACGATTACCGAAAGCGATCGCACTGGAGTGTTGATCTACCGCGCCGGATTGGGGGTGGCGGCGCTGTGTTTGGCGGTGGGTGCTACTCTGGTGTTGCAACAGGGCGACAACCCAATGGCAATTCAAGCTGTAACGCCTGTTTTTGCGTGTTTCTGGATAGCTTTAGGCGTTAGTTTGGCAACTATTCACATTTACATGATTGCGCTGCATCGCACGTTACAGATGTTTTGGGCGATCGGCGGCGCGGCAGCACTGTTTGTCGCTTTACAAAGTAGCGAACCTTTGGCTTTGGCGGTGTACGAACATCCAGCGACTTTGTGGGGAATTGGCTTTACTTTTGCTGCCTTGAATGGCATCTTTTTTAAAGAAGCTTTCTGCTTTAACCGCCTAGAAACTAAGTTTTTGACTCCGGGAGTTCCGCTATTACTTTTAGGACATATTTTTGGCTTCTTGACACCGGAAAATGAACAGTTGCTGCTGGGACTTTGGGCGATATTGTTCATCATTTTTGCTGTCCGCAAGTTTTTTCAACCTATCCCCCAGGATATCGGCGATAAGAGCGTTTTTGAGTATCTCAAACACAAATAATTTGGGAATGGGGAATAGGGAATAGGGCATAGGGCATAGGGAATAGGGCATAAGGCAATTTTATAACTTTCTCACTGTCTCACTATTTCCCTCTTCCTGAAACCATTGGTATTGTTGCTTCTTCCTTCTTCCTTCTTCCTTCTTCCTTCTGCTATAAAATGAAAATTCGTCTGATCCGCCGCCGAGAGATGTGGGCAATTACCTGGGAAGGTTGGGTAATTGCGATCGCAGGTTTAATCATTACAATGGTCTTAATTATCACAAATATTCATCCATTTTTGGCGGTAAATGCGCCGATTAAAGCAGATATACTGGTTGTGGAAGGCTGGTTGCCGGATTATGCAGTCGAAAGTGCGATCGCAGAATTCAACAAAGGCGGATACCGGAAATTGGTGACAACCGGGCTTCCGGTAAGTAAGGGCCACTATCTCGCCCAATATAAAAATTATGCTGAACTGACCGCCGCGACTTGTATTGCGCTAGGATTTGATAAGAACAAAGTGGTAGCTGTACCCGCACCGAGTGTTGTGAAACACCGCACTGCTGCTTCTGCGATCGCACTTCGAGATTGGCTAGCTACTTCTGCCCTAAAAGTGGACTCAATCAATCTTTATTCTATTGGCACTCATGCCCGCCGCAGTTGGATGGTTTTCAAAGAAGTGTTGAATCCTGAAATTAAAGTCGGGATTATAGCTGCGGAATCGGAAGATTATAACTCACAAGAATGGTGGAAATCTAGCGCAGGTTTTCGGACTGTGACTGGGGAAATCATTGCTTATATTTATGCCCGTTTTGTCAATTGGAAAGCTTAGGTACGTTGTTGGGCTTCAGCCCTCTTTGTCTATAAATCTAAAGAGGGCTAAAGCCCAACAACGTACCTTTTTTAAGTTGACAGCAATGGATAGTGCTGTTTATACCAAAAATGATAAAATTATTTTCAGATAAATTGAGGGCAAGTCGTTGCTAGAAGAACGCGCTTACTGGTTAGCATGGTCACAGATTAATGGTATAGGGCCGATTTTGTTGCAAAGATTGCACCAACATTTTAATACTTTGGCAGAAGCTTGGATGGCGAAACCAGTAGATTTAATGCGAGTAGAAGGGTTTGGCAAGCAGGTAATTGATACCACTGTACAAGAACGATCTAAACTCAATCCTGAAGAATTTATTGAGAAACATCTTATTAACAATCCCTGTTTCTGGACACCCGCAGATCGGGATTATCCCAGCTTATTATTGGAAATTCCCAGCCCGCCGCCGGTGCTGTATTATCGCGGTTTAGTCGATATCAAAGAGAATCAAGGAATTACGCCGACGGTGGCAATTGTTGGCACTCGCAGTCCTTCGGAATACGGCCGCCGCTGGACTCGTAAAATTAGTGTGGCTTTGGCTAAAAATGGTTTTACTGTTGTTTCGGGATTTGCCGCAGGTATTGATACGGAGGCTCATACAAGCTGTTTGGAGACGGGAGGTCGGACTTTGGCTGTTTTTGGTACTGGGGTTGATATCGTTTATCCTAAGCCAAATGAGCGGTTGTGCGATCGCCTGTTACAGCAGGGATTGGCAATTAGTGAATATCCGGCGGGCACTCAACCGAATAAAACTAATTTTCCGCGCCGAAATCGGATAATTGCTGGCTTGAGCCGCGCTACTATTGTGATAGAAGCTCCGCAGAAGTCGGGGGCGTTAATTACTGCTTATCAAGCGAATGAGTTTTGTCGGGATGTGTATGTTTTGACGGGAAGGTTGGATGATGAGCGATCGTTTGGATGTTTGGAGTTGCTGAGTAAAGGTGCTCATCCGATTCTCCCCAATAGCGATCGACTTTTAAGCGAAGACCGATTGCTAGAAATGCTCGGAGCTATGCCAAAATTGGATAGCGCGCAGCAGTTGTCCTTGTTTCCGGCAAATCCAACCCCTGAAAAGCCAGAGCCGCTATTGGATGGGGAGTTGGCTGTAGTGTTAAAAGCTCTGGGTTCGGGGCCGAATTCTCTTGATACAATTGTGGAGGCTGCGGGATTGGAAGCGGGGACGGTTTCTGGTATTCTTTTGCAGTTGGAATTGTTGGGATTAGTTTCGCAATTGCCGGGTATGCGATATCAGCGCTGTTGATTTGATATGTTAGAAAAATCGGCGGTTGAAACCGCATCTGCACAGACAAAATCCGGCGGTTGAAACCGCGTCTGCACAGACAAAATCCGGCGGTTGAAACCGCGACTATACAAACAATGTCCGCCTCCGCGGACTGAAGAAAAAACGCAATTTTAACCGCCTATTCTTCAACCTGCGGAGGCAGGTTTTGTCTGTATAGACGCGAATTCCATTCGCCCGGTCTTTTTCAACCCGCCTCCGGGGGTTTTGTTTGTATATAGGCGGTTTTAACCGCCGATTTTTGTTAAATCAATCCGAAACTCCCTGCGGTAATACTCCCAGCAGAAACTCCGCTGATAGAAGCTAAAATCTCTCCAGTTTGGGCAAACCGAATTAATGTTACACCGCTATCTTGACTAATCGCCAATTGTGAAGAATTCAGCCCGTTACCCAATACTAAGAAGTCTTTACTAAATTCAAAATCGGTAATAGTATCAGTCCCAGAATTGGTGGAGATTAGGAATTTATCGACTCCCTTTCCTCCAGTCAAAGTATCATTTCCTAAGCCGCCATTGAGTAAATCATCTCCCTTGCCACCAAACAAGATATCATTACCATCATCGCCGTTTAAGATATCAGCACCGCGGCCGCCAAACAAGACATCATTACCGCTAGCGCCGAGCAAAGTATCGCTACCTTTGCCGCCGTAAAGAGTGTCATCTCCAAGGCCTCCGTCTAGGGAATCGTTGCCTCGTCGGCCGTTGATTGCATCATTTCCGGTAGTGCCAGTGAGGATGTCATCGCCATTTGTGCCGTTGATTTGACCAGAATTGCTGCCCAAATCTGCGTCACCGGTGACTATAGGAGTTGCAATCCCAGCAGGCAATGTTACTGCTTGAATTTTGCTATCTAAAGCAGCACCAGTATTGTCAGTAACTAACTGGGAAATTGGCTTGCTTCCGGCACCAACTGCTTTGAAGTCTTGAGTAGTTGCGCCCAAGGATACTTGTTGGACGCGGGCAACGGCTTGGGGAATTGATGTTGCTGTTGGGTTGGTGACGGCGGCATCAATGCGCTGATTTGCTGTTGCCATTACTGTCGCAGCTTGCGAGGTAATAGAGGTGACTTTTTGAATGTTGAAACTGGGGTCAATCTGCTGGATTTTAGCAGCGGATTGCAGAATTATTGGTTCTAAGGCGGCTGGATTGCTGAGGTTTAAGATAGCACCGCCTTGAATTTTATCGCCCATTGAACTGACAACAGCTTTGACAAGATCGCGATCGGCTGCACTGGATGCACCGTCAATCAAAGCGACTGTTTGAGTGATGGTGTTTTGGACTTTCACCATTGCTGCTAAGACTTGGACTCCCCCAGGCTGGTTGTTGTTGGTAGCTAGGATTGGATCTAAGCTAGTCAGGTCAACTTCAGCGGGGAGGGAAAGGGCGGCTTTGACTAAAGATTGGGCGGCTTCGGGTGCAATTCCCTTGTCGATTAAGTCGGCGACTAAGCTAGTTAGGAGTGTGACAACTGTGGAATCTGGTGGTGCGGTGACTGGTGTTTCTAGGGGTAATCCGGTGGCGGTGTCAGTGCCTCCGATCGCAACTAAATTGCCTTCTGATGGGTCGATTTCTCCGTTTTTGTTCGTGTCGAATATCTCGAAGGGGATGTTGAGATCGAATTTGCCGCCTGTATCGGTAATTGTGGATGGTTCGTTGGTGTCTTTGATGCCGTTTTTGTTGGCATCGAGGAAGACAGTTGCACCGGAGATGTAGCCGTCAATTACCCAGCGACCATTTTTTGTTGTCACCTTGAAAGTCTGTTCGCTACTGGCACCGTAAGAGTCTGTAGCTATTAACTTTACCTGAAAAGGTTGTGCACCAATTGGGGGAGTTCCGATGAACCGGATCTCGTTTGTCGGGGGGTTAAATTGAAGTCCGAGCCAATTGATGTTTGAGTTATTACTCAGTTCTAAAGGACTGCCATCAAGTAGAGTTAACCGATAGGAAATTAAGTCGCCATCGGGGTCAGTGTATACATCTTTGATGGCTTGGTTAAACTCACTGTACCTCCCACTTAAACGAATTTTCTGTTCTGGAGGAAGATTGCTGGCTGTAAAACTCCTTTCTGTAGCAAACTGTGAACCAGCCCAAGCAGTATCAATTGCCTGTACGCTCCAGTAATATGTCTTATCTGGAGACAAGTCTTTGAGTTGCCACTGGGTGTTTTGACTAACATTCCCCAACCCCACCAGTTGACGAGTTCCATCGGCAAGATACGACATCGGGGAAAGAATATCTTGACCTCCTGGTGTCGTGCCAACTCGTAGGTTGTAGCTTAAACCATCAGCACGAGTCTCAGCATCAGTTGCTTTATTCCACTTAAGAGTCACATTTCGGCCAGAAGGTAAATTTGATAGCCCTGTGGGTGCTGTGGGGGGAGTGTTGGCTTTAGATGTGTTGTTGCGGAAGACTTTGGTAAAGAAGTCGTTTTTGTTCAGTCCTTCATAGAATGAATCATTGTTTGGTGCATTGCCTGTGAATAGGATATCTAATTTACGATCGTTGTCGTAGTCTCCCCAAACAGCCTGGGAATAGTTACCACGATCAAGCTGTTGCTTTGCGCCACTGTCGATTAGTGCGCCACTGTCGATAAAACTGTTTGGGCCAGTAAAGCTGTTTGGGTTAGAAAAATTGCCTTTGTTTTGATAGACTTTGGCGACGATTGTTGCTGAATTTTCGCCATTTTGTCGATCGACACCAGTACCTAGGATATCCAGAAGCCCGTCATTATCGTAATCTCCCCAAGCAGCGCGATTTAAATAAGGTATCTGTGCGCCGATGTCTTCAAACTTGGCAGACCCATTATTCTCACGAGTGCTGTTTCGATAGACTTTGGTAAAAGACGGCTGGAAAAAACTATCGCGACTTGTGAGCAAAATATCCAGTTGACCGTCGTTGTTGTAATCTCCCCATGCCATATCAGCAGCGTCACCATTAGAACCAGGCAACTCTACGCCAGTGTCTTCAAAAACGCCATCGCCCAAGTTGCGGTAAAGTTTTGCCAAGTACCTTGAGTTATCGTTCTTTCGGATTTCCTTTACCTCGACAAGGATATCGAGTTTGCCATCGTTGTCGAAATCTGCCCAAACTCCAGAATCAGTAGGAGCAACTATTTTGTTTTCACTCCCAGTAACAAATAGTTGTCCGACACCTACAAAATTGGGATCTTGTGTATTAAGACGTGCTTTGCTGTCTTTAAAGCGTTCTTGGCCGTTCTTGCCTGTGTTGCGGTAGAGCGTGGTGCTCAAGTCCCCAAACTCAGAAGCTCTAATATTTTCCGTACTGAGCAAGAAATCCGGACGCCCGTCGTTGTTGTAATCTCCCCAACTTGACCGAGATCTATATGGGTATGGGGGATTCCCAGGTAAACTTGTCTCAAAGGAAAAGCCAGAACTCTCACCACTATAGATGTTTTGGCTGGAATCGAAACCATCCTGCCCAAGCAGTGCAGCATCCAGCCACCCATCATTGTTGTAATCTCCCCAGGTTGGAACCTGGCCTGGTAAGTCTCTTCGATTAGCTTCGCTAAAGCCTTGACCGATGTTGTCGTAGATTCGGGGAACTGTGGTCAATGGGCCGTAATTGTTGGTTTGAATTACAGAGCCACCAAGAATATCCAGTTTGCCGTCATTGTTGTAGTCTCCCCAAATACCTGAATCCAAAGCAGATATCGGAGCGTTCGTATTGGTGAAAAGTGGAATATCCGTAATTTGCACGATGGTAGAACTTTGAGTGCCAATATTCGCATTGTCGGCACGATCGATCCGAAACGCGATTTCTTCTGTTTCCTCAACTAAATTGTCCGATAAGATATTAATTGTGAAACTTGTGGTATCTTCACCTGGGTTAAAGGTAAGTTGACCAGAGTAATTGACAAATTCCCAATCTTTGTCCACAGTAGCTGAGCCACCGGTAACAGGTTGTATGTAAACCGTGGAAAGTTTGTCTAAATTTCCAGTGCGAGTGAGAGTAATTTGTCTCTGAAAGACTCCTGGAGGAATTTCAGTTAATTTGTAAGTAGCTTGGGAAAAACTTATCGTGGGATCGTTAGGACTAGCAATCCGATCGTTAGAACTCGGTATTCCGGGCCTCCTAAATATGTTTGGCCTTGGTATCGGTGTCGGAGTCGGAGTGACTGATGTCGTCGGTGTCGGAGTCGGAGTGACTGATGTTGTTGGTGTCGGAGTCGGAGTAACTGATGTCGTCGGCGTCGGAGTCGGAGTGACTGATGTCGGCGGCGTTGGCGTCGGAGTGACTGATGTCGTCGGCGTCGGAGTGACTGATGTCGTCGGTGTCGGAGTCGGAGTGACTGATGTTGTTGGCGTCGGTGTCGGAGTGACTGATGTCGTCGGTGTCGGAGTTGGCTCTGGTGTTGGTGTTGGTGTTGGCGTCGGCGCTACATCCTTATCCGTAATCGCCACAACCACCCCACCAACCACAATCCCGTTATACTTAACATCACCGCTAGTCACACTGTGAGTGATATTCCCGCTGTGCGCCCCTTCCACGATCGCATCATCAACAGCTTTCACCGTAACTGGTTGAGATACATTCCAATTAACGGATGTGAAAGTGATAGGCGCGATCGGCTCAATCTGACTACCTGTGGTGAGAGTGAGAGTGACAGGGGCGATCGGCTGCGATTTCAGCACCGCAGTGTAACTGCCATTAGCCCCGCCTTCTGTAGCAGTTGTTTCGGCAACACTAATAGAAACACCAGCCGTATCATTGTCCTTATTGGTAATACCAACATCCGATACATCTTTGTTGCTGTAATTCGGATCTGTACTAACAGTAGCCGCCGTGATAACTTTGTAGTCAATATCGCCGTCAACAATACTATCGTCTACCCCAGTTACTGTCACCGGTTGCGCTGTATCCCAGTTAGCCGGAGTGAAAGTTAAACTATTAGTCGAAACACTTCCCTCTGCCACATTAGAACTGTTCAAACCAATAATTACATTAGCCGTTGGTTTAGTATTCAGCACCACCGAAAAGTTAGCCTTGCTGCCATCTTCGCCCGTAGTTAATCCCGCCGTCGGATTCACCGTAATTCCCGGAGTTTCATTGTCACTGTTGGTGACGGTGACATCATCAGGCTTGAGATTGTTGTAATTAAGATCGGTGCTGACAGCCGCCGCCGTGATAATTTTGTAAACTACATTTCCATCAGCTACCAAATCGTCAACGCCAGTCACCGTTACTGTTTGCGGTTGATTGTAGTTGGCGGGAGTGAAAGTTAAGCTATTAGTCGAAACAGTTCCTTCGGCAACATTGGAACTGCTTAAGCCGAAAGTAACGTTAGCACTCGGTTGAGAATTGAGTTTGACTGTGAAAGTAGCTTTACCGCCGAGTTCAGTCGTAGTTAATCCGGTAATTGGATTAACAGTAACGCCAACTTTGTCATCATTGGCGATCGTTGTGGTGGCGGTAGCAGTCGTAATTGTTGGTGTTACGCCCGCGCCGGCGGGATTTGATAGGGTGACGATAATTGTTTCGTCGGGTTCAACGATGGTGTCGCCTAACACATCGAGAGTAATCGTTTTTGATGTTTCACCGGCTGTAAAATTAATCGTGCCTGCGATACCCGTTGGAGCAGAAGTGCCACCGATATTGTTGTAGTCGCTGACGTTGGTAGCAGTTCCGGCGATCGTATAATTGACGCTACTTGCCCCGCCAGTGCTACCGCTGCGAGTCACAGTGAAAGTCAGAGGTTTTGTGCCGCTATCGCCTTCGGGAATGCTCGCAATACCCGCAGCAACCGCATAGGAAACAGTACCGTTAGCTGCAATAGTTAGTGTGGTTTGTTTGGTTGTACCCGCAACGCCTCCGGTAATTGTGCCAAAGTTGAGAATTGCGGTTTCGGCGTTTTCTGCGATGTTGTCGGGTTTGATCGTAAGTGCAATATTCTTGGTGAGTGCCGCACCTGTTGCACCTGCGGGGAATGTAATCGAGGTAGGGGCAATAGTGTAGTCAGAATTTTGGGTGGCTGTGCTGCTGGGGTTAATTGCAATTGGTACAACTACATCACTCAAGGGAGTGCCGCCACTGAGGGTAACGGGAATATTTACTACTGTGTCTGTTGTTCCTTCTGTACCGCTGTAGGTTGCCGCACCGAAATTAACTGTGTTTGGTGTATTTAGCAGGATTGAAACATTGTTAGAACCTCCGTTTGTTACCATTACTGCCAAGTCGGGTAGGGAATCGTTGTTAAAATCGTTTACTGTTACCCTCCCAGGGTTTTGCCCTATCAATGCAAAGTCGATCGGCGAACTAAATCCTCCAGTGCCATTTCCCAGTAAAATTGATAGGTTGGTAGCGCCAGAGTTCGATACGGCTAAATCGAGTTTGCCGTCGCCGTTTAAATCTGCCGCTGTGACGGAATTGGACTTTGTTCCGGCTGTGAAATTAGTGGTGGTACTAAAACCTCCAGTGCCATTCCCTAAGAGAATTGAGACGTTGTTAGAACCGTTGTTGGCTGTTGCTATATCGAGGTTGCCATCTACGTTAAAGTCGGCCACAATAATGGAATTGGGAAATTGCCCCGTACTAAAGTTAGTGGCGCTACTAAAACCGCCAGTGCCATTTCCTAAGAGAATTGAGACATTATTAGAAAGACTGTTCCCGACTGCTAAGTCAAGAAAGTTATCGGCGTTAAAGTTTCCCACAGCAACTGAAGCGGGAATTCCTCCGACACCGAAGCTGGTGGCAGGGGCAAAGCCACCAGTGCCATTCCCTAACAAAATTGAGACGCTTCCACCACCTTGAGGGTTACCATTTACCACAGCCAAATCGGGGAAGGTGTCGGCATTAAAGTTACCAATAGCAATAGATAGGGGAGTGTTCCCTACATTTGAGTTTATGGGCGCACCAAAGCCACCAGTGCCGTTTCCCTGCCTAATTGAGACAGTGCCAGAAAAGACTGGATTTGCTGTTGCTAAGTCTAATATTGTGTCGGCATTAAAGTTGCCAAGTCTTGACGGGCCTCCGCTAAAGCTGATGGGCTGTTTAAAACTGCCATTTCCATTGGCTAAGAAAACTCCGCCACCTACTACTAAGTCGAAGATACCGTCACCGTTATAATCTACTGAAGGAACAAACGGATCTGATGTCATTGGAAAATTAGTCGCATTACCAAAACTGGATAGGATATGACTGTAATTTGCGATCGCATCTTCCCGAAATACCAGCGGTGTGTTAATTTCTCCGGTTGTTGCTTCGAGTTCCCAGTCGCCGCCTTTTGCCGCGCTTCCCGTGAGGTTTTTGGAAGCTGCAACATTGGTATTTGTGAGTTGGGCGATGCGCTGGATGAATGCGAAACCATCTATTTCTAAATCTACATCTAAATCTCTCGCTTGTTCCCCGGTACCGCCGGGGAATGAATTCCCCGTCTCATAGCGCAAGTCATCTAAAGATGACTGAATAAATGAATTATTCCCAGTCGGTTTCAACCGACTTTCGCTATGAGACGGGGATTTAAATCCCCGGCGGACTTTCGGACAAACGCGAGGCCCAGATGCCACATTGCAACCGTAAATCAGAATATCCGCACTGTCTGTAAAAGCACTCCGCCACTGCTGCAATTGTTCCGAATAAGCTTCCAAATTATCTGCATTCAAGCTACCATCGCCCACTTGCAGGCTACCCGGAGCACCGTGAGAAACGATGTGAATGCTGTCAATATTGGTACGAAGGGCTAAGATTTGAGTAATTTGTGCGATCGCATCCTCGTTCCCATCTAACACCACAACTTCCGTACCCGGTGTTACCCCAGCCACCAAACTTTGATAATCTTGTACTCTTGTGTCGATAAAGGCGATCGCCCTTACAGAAACTGGAAAATTTAAATTTGACATAATACACCTATTTGGGGTTAAAAAAAGACAACAATTCCCCTGTTTCGTAACTTGCGTGCGAAACTGTCTATCAATTTTGATTTACACAGACACGGGATTTCTGCGTAAAAATTCGGTTATTTCTCATCTGTTGTAGCTACCATAACAGTTTTTTTATCCGAGCTATATAAAGTTTTCTTTAAAAAGATCTGGTTAATTAAACTACCGATAAAGAGCGACAAAATACTTAAGTACAATTACTGCGATGAATGCGAGCTGCATACACCACAAATATTTTTGAAACATAAGTGCTATTGTACTGAGGATTTAAACGTGGTAATTAATACATAAGTTAGGTAAGTAAAGTTATGTGCAATGAAAAAACAGGTTCGTAGTGAGGACTTCAGTCCGCATAAAATCAGAGGACTCCCATTCCTCACTACAAACCAACCTGATTACCGCAAACCCGAATCAATCTCAGCCAAAATCCCCTCAGCATCCCTGCACAAAGCATCGTGACAGCAACCGTTACTCGCCAACAACCCCCCCCACTGACTGACATCTCCCCGGTTATATTGCAAAGCAGAACCATCAAAACGAGTAAATCGCCCGCCCGCCTCCGTCAAAATCAATTCCGGCGCCGCCAAATCCCAATCCTTCGGCGCCGACTTCCCCGAAAGAGCAATATAAACATCAGCTTTTTGTTCAACAATCGTCGCAATCTTGCAGCCGATGCTACCCACAGCCAGTTGATTTTGGCAGGGAAATTTGTGCAATAGTCGATTTAGCCGATCGTCCCTGTGACTGCGACTGGTTACTATAGATAAATCTGCCACTATATTTCGCGCAGAAACCTGCAATTTCACCGCACAACCCCCGCGACTTTCCCCAAAAGCACCAGCATCGCGGATGGCATAATAAATCTTTTGCTTGGACGGCCAAGCCACAACCGCTAACATCGGTTTTCCCTCGAAAGCTAAAGCAATATGAACCGCAAATTCACCAGTCTTGTCAATAAAATCGCGCGTTCCATCCAAAGGGTCAATAATCCAAACCCAAGATTGAGGTAAAGGAACTTTGCCACAACTTTCTAAATAAGATTTGTAAGTTTCTTCGCTCAGGTAGCCAAATTCTGCATTCCCTAAAACCGACTGCAATTCATCGAGAATGTAAGAATTGACAGCGACATCAGCGGCGGTAACTGGGCCGTCTTTTTGTTCTTGAATGTCCAGGTTGGGAGTATTAGCATCAGGGCGATAATAGGATTGTAAAATATCTGCGGCACCCCAAGCGGCGGCCTGGGCAATTTCGCTTAATTGTTCGAGATTTTTCATGTTTGATTGATTAAAGTAGGGTGCCTCAGATTAGAACTCTTGCAAAAGTCAAATTTACCCCCCGCAAGTCCCCCCTCCCGGAGGGGGAAACAAGAATAATCTTACCCCCTCCCCTTACCAAGGGGAGGGTTGGGGTGGGGTGCTTTGTATTTTTGCAAGAGATCTATTGCATCTACTTGATGATAATCGAAAAAACCCCGACTTTTAAAACACAACTATGTAAACGATTGTAAAGTGTCCAAATGCTTTCTACTGGCTGACTTAAGCCTGTTTACATACTGTTACATTGTTCGGTTTAATCCCGCCTACCTACTTAGTCTCAACTCCAGTTATATTTGGGTACTAGCTAACAAAAACTACATTTACTAAATCTAGCACTATTTTATGAAACTAGGATAAGGACAATAAATCTCAGGAGTGGCTAGAAATTGTGTCACCATCTGTACTTGTTTAAGCACCGGAGAAGCCAAACTCAAATCAACAGCAACCGGGCCGCACGGAACTAAGATATTATTATCGTGGGCGTAGATAATTCCAAAATAAGATCGCACACCTAAATTTTTAGACACAGCTACTTGAGCTGCAATTGGATAGCCATTGTGAGTCGCAACTTTGATACCATACAAATAATTCTTGCTTTCTCGCACAGAAAAGCCAAAACCTTTCAAAATAGCAGCAGCAGAAGTTGCTGTTGGATCTTGGGAAAATGAAAGCGATCCGAAAGAGTTGGTAAATCCCGTTGCTTCGTAATATTGCGCCGTTTGGTGTTTGTTCAAATAGCTAATATATTGTGTGGCTTCACTTTCTTTAGCTTTACCGATTAACCTGAAGAAGGTAGGGAGGGCGATCGCAGATAAAATCCCAATAATAAAAATGACAACCAGCAACTCAATTAAAGTGAAGCCCTGGGAAGCGTTGGTACATCCTGCACCCATGCATAGCTTGTACCGCAGGGAATCGCACTTCTGGTAACTGATATACAATCCGGTATTTAAGTATATTCTTTGCCTTTGTAGAAGTGACTTGCCCTCGCCTGCAAAACGGAGTTTTAAAAGCGATGTGTGGATATGTTGCACAAAATTGCAGACAAATGCCGACATAATTAACACCTCAAACAAAAACTAAATTTACTCAATATACCGCTAACAATTCCCTTGAAAATCTCCCCATTTCTTGGGATACTCAGATTGATTCTGGCAAATAGCAGGCAACCAACTAGCACCGGGAAATTGCTTATCCCATTTTTGTTTCAACTTTTCTCGCGCCGATCGCACAGAAACATACAAAGAATCGCCACCAGCAAAAGCTTTCAGAAAATGCCTCAAAAACTCCTGGGCGATCGCATCTAGCACAGGTTCCCGCATCACGATAATTTGAGGGATATCTAAGTCAGCTAACTGTTTCCCCAATCCCAAGCCATCGCAAGAATTAAAAATTGCTATCTCCAAACCACGTTCAATGGCTATTTTCAAGGAAATCCTGAGTTCTTCGACAGTTAACTTATCTGTTTTATTAATATAAATTGCCCCAGTGCTGCCATCTACTTCGCTGTAACTGTGACCGGAAAAACAGAGAATGTCCCAGCCTATTTTATCTCTGAGACATTCCTCACATTCCTCGCGAGTTGGTTTGAGCAAAAACATGATTTCTGTGTCTGACAAATTCTCTAACACCTGTTTGTCTTCATCGATATTAATTCCTGTATCGTCACCCAAAATTGCTAAGATTCTCACTTTACTTCTTGGTAGGACTAATTTCTTTACCCTATTAGATACTGTGCGACTTAAAGCGACTTCTGCTTGTTGGCAATAAACTTCAAAAAACTTCCACCGATGCCAGGGAAGTTTTCGCAGGAAGGCATCTTCAGTTTGCACAATCACCCGCACCTCATCATCAAAGTTTAAATTGTCGTGCAATTTTTGCTCGATCGGGTTAAATGGTGCTGAATTCAGCCAATTATTTACTTCCGCTTCCACATCCTCAGCTAACGTTGTTAGCTTCTTTATAGAAAAGTTAGTGACTTGACCTTCTTTGCCTTTGATCCGGCTGTTCTGGTTTTTAATGTTATACATTTCTTCCCACTGTTGATAGCGTTTTAAAATTTTTGCTTGTGGTGGCAAATTGCCTTCTATTTGGATTGGCAAACGGTGTCCGTCACAGTAAATATCAGCGCTGACGGCAAAGCCTTGGTTCAAGTCACCACGATCTAAGTTTAAGACAACTACCTGTTCTGAAAGTGGTTTTACTATCTTCTCTACTACTGATAGCAAGTATCTTTGCTGTTCTGGGAACTCTTGAATTATTGGATTTTTTACTCTTGCTAATTCTAGCATTTTTTGGTAGAAACCATTGAAATCAGTCTCAATCTTCTCTTTGTCTGTGTCAGGAGGTACGCTAACCTTGATGACAACAACGCCATTGCCTTTATTTTCAATACTCTGAATTTTTAGTTCTGTACCTTTGAGATCGTCCTGAACTTTTTGGAAAGATTGGTAGAAGGCTTTCCAATCAACACCGTTACGGAAAATCAAGTCAACTGTATTGACTACCTCTTGAAAAAAACTGGTAAATTCTCCGATCTCAAATTGAGATTTTTCACTGTGGGGACGGCGTTCGCGATCGTCAGTGCCAGGTTTCGGTTCTTCTAGCAAGTAAACCCACCGACAATCTACCCATTCTAGTTTCGTAGTGCTGTCAATATTCCAGGTTCCTAAACCGCAAGCACCAGTCATTCTCGCATTACTGAAATCAGTGCCGATCGCCTGAACTTGACTGAAAATTGCATACTCTAAATTAGCAGCTTCTAAAGTCGCTTGACTGAGGTCTGCTGTTTGAAGTTTGGCGTAGCCGAGGTCTACACCTATCAAGTTTGCTCCTCTCAAATCCATGCCTTGATATGATTTATTATAGCCGTTGCCGGTCACTAGCAAATCTCGAACTGCGGGATCAATTAATATTGTCTCGCCGACTCTTGCCCACTCAATTTTTGAGCTTTTGTGCCACATTGTACGATAAATATTAGCACATCTAAAATCAGTGTTTTTGAGAAGAGCGTAACTAAAATTAATATTGGCTAAATTAGCACCCCGAAAGCTGGTACCGCCTGCCGCTGCAATCGCATTAGCTAATTGGTGAATTACGGCATATTTATCATCTTCAGCTAAAACTCTGTTGCCAATATAAGTTCCCAATGAGACCAAAGCTACAGCTAAAATTACCGCTATAATGATAATCGCAATAACTATAGGTGGATTGGAAAAATTTGCGACACATTGGTCTAGAAAATCATAACATTTATTGTTCGTGTTGTCAGCTAATCTAGTATTAATTAACACAGATGCTTTTAAATACCGGGTTGAATTATTGATAATAATTCCGGTGGCGATCGCACTTATTGCCAGAGCTTCAAATACAGCTAAAACTGCCACTATTCTGCCCAATACAACCTCAGCCAAAGCCACAGCTAAAGGCAAAGTTACAACTGCGATCGTAGTCGCAGCCACAGCCCCGATCAAACTTACAATTAAAAACGGAATATCGTTGGTATTCGGTTCACCAGCCAACGCCCCAGTTAAGCTCCCAGGTCTAAAACCTCTCAGCCAAGCCAGTATCGGGTGTTTATCGTTCGAGATCGCACTTAAAACAGCAATGCAAGGTACAAAGATTGCAGCCGCCATAGCTAAAGACCCCAAAGCTTTTTGTATTCCTTGGCGAATCGTGAGAGCCAAAAGAACAGTATTCAGTAATAAGATGATTGCTGTTACAATCAAACTGGAGTACCCAATATTTTTGGCAAATAGAGATCTGAATGTCTGACTGATAGCAGTTACAGCAGCCGTTCCTGACATTGCTGATATCAGTGCTACAATTATGAATATTTTGATTTGCGATCGCACTATTAATCCGCAGCGAGCGTGACTGAAGTTAGCACCATCGAGAGTTGCTCCGCTAAAATCTGCACCTCGGATATCTGCATAAGAGAAATCAGTATTAGTCAGATCTTGACCTTTGAAAGAACGACCTTGGAGATTTTGACCGCGCAAGTTTTGAAAGGTTAATGATGACATAAAATCCAAGTGAAATTTTCAATAGGTTAGCAGTCAATACTTGAGTTGTTGCTTTCGTTCCCAGGTGCTAGCTGGGAATGACAAATGCGTGGCAGATTACCAATGAAAATGTTTCGTCACGCTAGCTTCTCCGAGTGCCACAGTAACGCCAAATAATTCTCTTAATTCAGAACTAAATTCCAACTGAATAAAGTTGTCATCATCTCTGGATGTTGCCTCAAGAACTACCTCTTCTGACTCATCCATCACTATCAATTTTAACCCTTCTGGCAAACAAGTTTGATTTCCCATCGGATACACTTGCACTTGGATATCCACTTCGGAACCTGGTTCTGGTGCCAGCATGACTGCAAGTGTTACAGACTGTTGTGCTAGCTGCATTCCCAAATCAATTTTATAACCTCTCTCGATAGGTAATGCGTTCGTACTTCTAAAATGCCACTCCAGTTGTTCGGGATTTAATAGCTCATCAATTACTTGCCATCCCGTATCAAAAACATTCTCAAACCAGTTCATTAAATTAACTGGATTCAGTTGTTGAATTCGATTCATGTAGGCAAGAAAATATTCTAGGGATTGCAGTTGAGTGAGCGGTACTTCTCTCATTGCAGAAGTTTTAGTAAATCCTAGTAGCGTTGCTTCTTTCAAAGATTGATTTAATTGTACAGCAACGTAACCGATGCGATTTTCCCAAGCATCGGAGGGAATGTTACAAGTTTGGGAATCGGGCAATACGGGACGACATTCAATTTTGCCAACGCCGACGATATCTAAATCGGCGACATCTACAAATTTGAGCATGAGTGAATCGCGACTTTCGCTATGAGCCAAGTTAGTTTCAAATCCCATGCAGCGTAGGTAAGAATCTACTGCATACACTGCTAGGGTATTGAGATAAACTTGTTTGAATTTTGTCGGCAGGGATTTTTGAGCGCACTGTTGAGCGATGTCATGGGCTTCAAAGGATAGCGGTACGGTGAAAGTTATTGGTTCGATCATTTTACTCATCATTAGTTTCTGTGGTTGTCGCTTAATTGCTACTGTAATTTATTACGAAAATCATCACCAAATCTCCGCAGGTTTCGATTAAAAAAACTGTCGATACCTGAAATAGAAACTCCAAACCTTTGAGACATACTATCCAATGTTTCACCATCCAATTTAGCTAAAGCTATAACTTGCCAAGAAATATCCGGGCGACATCTAAGTGACACTCTTCTAAAATGGCCATCTGGATCTTCTTCGATCAATTCACGCAGCATTGTAGCCTCTTCGGACAATGGTGATTGTGGTGACTGATAATTATCTAGGTCGTTTAAGGAAGGTAGTTCGCGTGTTCTATTTTTTTCTTTCATATATCGCTTAACAGCATCTTTGAATCTCAACTTCAATATGTGATTGACCGGGGCCATCAGTGGTCTTTCTGGATCGTATTTGTCAATTTTTAGACAAATATACTCAATTGTTTTTAGAAGTGCTTCGTTATAAAGGTCTTCGTAAATATTAGGAGACCATGACCTTTTTTGGGGATAAGCAAGCTTGCCCGATAGCCAAATTGCGTTTCTCAGTTTGGTTAATGCTTTCTGTCGCTCAAGGCTAAGGGCTGGGTGCTGTTGAGCTTCGACGGCTAGCTGTTTGAGTTGTAAATCAATTTCGTCCTCCATCTCAATCTCCTCACTCCTCTGGGGATTCTTGTGCAGTCTTGGGGCATTTCTATGTTGTTTTTCGGTAGAGTCGCAATTTTTTACGCATTTGTGGGGAGATTGTTACAAAACTTTACGTTTGAGGGGGTTTGGGAAAAAAGTTTTGAGATTTGCGTAAAAAGTTTGAGGTGGTTTCGTAATTAGGGTTGAGGGGGCGATCGCACTTTCGTGTGAAAAAGCAGTTTTGAGATTTGCGTAAAAACTTGGGGCTGCTTCCGTAATTAGAGTAGAGAAGCCAATTCAACGTTTGGGCGATCGTTTGATTTCATTATATCAATTTTCATTTAATCCAAGATTAGGAGTATAATCTCAATGACAACTATCAATCAAGGTCAAACTAATGTTCTGCTGAAAGATGTTCTAATCGCCGACACTTTGCCGGGAAGTGCTGCCAACAATTCTATCCTCAACCCTTTAAGCAACAGCAACAAGCAAAATATCGGCGAAGGTTCCTTGATGCTTGACAGCAACAATAAAATAGCGATCGAACCCGATAAACCATTAGTTACGACTAATTTACTGAAATCAAAAGATGCTGCTTCCGAGTCAATCAGCAACAAATCCGATGATTCATTAATTGTTCCAAATCCTCTCAATAGCAGCTTAAGCAGGTCAGTTAGTGGCAATACGAGTCGCGGCGACGCCCTATCCGGTTCCCAGTCAGCCATAGATGCCAAGGATACCCTGACTGGAAGCAGCAAAGATGCACCGTTAATTGCCATCAAAGCTGACAGTCTGACAACAACTGACTCTTTGACTAACAATCAGAGTGCCAAGGAAATATCCCCTGATAAAAAAATCGATGCGTTAGCAGAAAAAGAAAATAAATCGGAAACACTGGCCACTGACAGTAACCTGATTTCACAAGCAAAAGAATCCACAATTCAAGCAGCAACTACTGATAAAGTGACGGCGGATAAACCAGTCGCTATTGTCGATGAAGCGGGCAAAGATAGCAACAAACAAAACTCGACAACTACTACTCAAACTGTTGAGACTTCAAAATCACCAGCCACAATTCAAGCAGCGACTACTACTGATAAATTGACGGCGGAGAAACCAGTCGCTACTATCGATGAAGCTGGCAAAGATAGCAACAAACAAAACTCGACAACTACTAGCGGAGACAAGGACAAAAAAGTTGCGGATAACAGTCAAGCTGTTGCAGTTGAAACCCCTAAAGAACTCAGCAAAACTACTCCTAAATCTGAGATTGTCGCCGATAATTCGTTTACATCTGGGAAATTTGTTGTTGACTCTAGCGGCCAAGTTGGTATCGATTTCTTGTTTGACGGCGGACTGTATAAGGGTCAATTAGCTATCGTCAGTCTAAAAGGGATGGAGAAGTTTGTACCTGGTTCAGCAGAATTTATCAAGGAAGTGGCTTCAAGGGCATTAAGCAATTCTGTAAAAGGTCATGTAGTCATTAATGATTTGAGCGAAGGTGCAAAATTTACGGGTAATTTACCTGAAGGGAATTATAACGAAGGAACTTATTTGGGAGTCAAGAGTTTTGCAATGACTTCGGGGGATGAGTTTGGCGTTATGTTGGTGCCAAATGGAACTGTGCAAGAGGTTCTGAATAATCCTGTTGTTGGAGGGGATAAACGTCCTTTATTTTCAATGGTGACGGCGAATCCTGCTGAGGGATTTCATGTCGGGCAAATTGCTGATGTGACTGGTAGTGGCAAGACTTTTGCAATGGAGGATATGCGGGTTGATTTAGGGAGCGATCGCGATTACAATGATGTGATATTTCAGGTGCGGGGTGCGACGGGTACTGCGGTGAATTTGGATTCTGTGATTAATGCTGAGAAAGATTGGCGTAAAGCTGATATTGGTAAGGCTTTGATTGCTTATGCTAAACCCTATGTTGAACCGAAGGTAGAGCCTGCTAAAGAGGATGAAAAACCTGCCAAAAATACTGATTCTGGTTCGGTTTTAGATGTTCCGATTTCAGATAACGCAAGTGTTTCAAAAGAGAAAGTAATTTCTCCAACTAATACTGAGTCTCTCTCGAAAACGGAGGTTGTTACTTCAGATACAACTGTAACGCCAGCAGTGAAGACTGAAGATGACGAACCTGCGATCGCCAATTCGATCGATACTTCTACCAAGGATCTGCCGGTTTCAGACAAGGCTGTCGTGTCGAGGGTGAAGACTGAAGATTCGATCGATACTCCTACCAAGGATCTGCCGGTTTCAGATAAGGCTGTCGTGTCTGAGGTGAAGACTGAAGATTCGATCGATACTTCTACCAAGGATTTGCCGGTTTCAGACAAGGCTGTCGCTGAGGTGAAGGCTGAAGATTCGATCGATACTTCTACCAAGGATTTGCCGGTTTCAGACAAGGCTGTCGTGTCTGAGGTGAAGGCTGAAGATTCGATCGCTACTCCTACCAAGGATCTGCCGGTTTCAGACAAGGCTGTCGTGTCTGAGGTGAAGACTGAAGATGAGAAATTGGCGATCGTACTGACTTCCACTCCGAATGAGTCTGTCAAAACCGATTCGGTGACTTCATCTCCAACAGTCATCGATCCGTTGACAATAAAAGAAGAAAAAGAGGCGATCGCAACCCCTATTTCTACTACCACAAAAGATGCACCAGCTTCAGATAAAACTGTAACGAAATCAGTTGAAATCGAATCTCAAGCAATTGCACCTCAACCTGCGCCTAAAAACATTTCAACCGTTGAGACAGAAACCAAGATAAATCAACCACAACCTGCTGTTACTCTCAGCCCTAAAACCGATGAACAACCAGCAATTTCTACTCAAGCATCTGGTAAAATTTTTCAGCCGATAGTCCACGAAAGCAAGCCAAATATTTATCCTCAAGAACTTTCGACTGTCAATCAATCAATTGCGACAGATAGCAAGCCAGTAACGGCAATACCAGAATTAGCTAAACCAGCAATTTCTACCAACAGCCAGCCAGCAATTTCTATTCAAGAAGTTGCTCCGATAACTCAACCTGTCGCACCAAATGCAACCAGCATAATAGCCACAAATAGTCAAGAAAAAACCAATACAGAACCCACAAATTATGCACAGAATATCGGCTCGAATCCAGTCACAACGACTACCTCATTCCCTTTTTCAAAAGCATCTCAACCCTTAGTCGGTATTATTAGTACAGGATTTAATGCCAATAATTTCGACATAGACTACAGCCGCATTACTCTCGGAAAAGACCGCATTGCTAATGATGATAATCCCTTAATTCAATCCGGTGAAGGCAGCGAACAAGGAACTCATGTTTTAGGCTTAATTGCCGCCACTCAAAATAATAGCAAAGGCATCGACGGCATTAACAATGAAGCACCGATTTGGTTAGGTAGGGCTAGTGGCAATAACAGTTGGGCAGAATCCTTAATTGAATTTGTCGATAACGCCAAAAAATCCGATCGACTCAATGCAGTTGTTAACATTAGTTTTGAACTAACTCAAGTTGATGTTAGCGGCAAAATAGTTTCTCGCTACGAACTGACAGAAGCCGAAGAAAATGCCCTAGAATACGCTCGCAAAAATCACATCGTTGTTGTCGTTCCTGCTGGCAATAATCCCCAAGAAATATCAGCTTTAGGCAAAGCATCCCTTCAGTTTGACAATATCATCAGCGTCGGTGCATCATCGGGTGGTCAAGTGACAGATTATTCGGGAAATGGCAAAGGTTTAGATATTTTAACAGAAGGAGGAACGCTGAACAATCCCGTGCGATCGCCCTTTCTGCTTCTCCAAGCTATCGAAAGGGCGTGAAGCGCAGGTATCCCGAGCGTGAATCGCCCTTATTGAGGTGAAAAGTGCGATGTGCATCAATGCCCAAGAAACCGGGTTTTTCATAATCTGAGGGCTGTGGCGAAATATTGTCGTCAAAAACCCGGTTTCTGACTTCTCCCTGAATTTATTATTTCCGCAGTACCGAAGTGATAATCACTGTAATAGTGGCACTAGCAATTAAAGTGAAAGCAAGTTGTACTACCCACTGAGTTGCTTGCTGGTAGTTAGAAAAGCGATCGTTAAACTTCTCGGAATCCCTCGATAGCTTATCTACATCTGTCGATAGCTTGTCCACATCTGTCGATAGCTTGTCCAGTTTCTCAATTACATCTACCAAGGTTGGTTCCTTTTTGGATGTAGTGGTCATTTGGTTTATTTTAATTCGATAATTATATTGTAATATATTATATTCTGTGTTTTGTCGCCTTTTAAATTATTCATTTGTTGTAAATTCTGAGTTATGTTAGAATTAAGATTCAACTGAATAATGGGAGAAAACTTTTATGACAGCGATGACAGTCAAAGATTTAAACCAAGTTCAGACCCTTTTTTCCGAAGCGGGTTTAGATTACACAATTGAACTAGAAGACGGGAAAATTTCAGTTATGGGCCCATCAGACATTGTATCCAGTGAAATCAGTAGCCGTCTCATCGCCTTTCTCTTCGCTTGGATAAATCCACGCCGCTTGGGGAGAGTGTTTGACTCCGCAGGCGGTTTCATCATGCCGAATACCAACGTCAAAGCGCCAGATGTTTCGTTTGTGCGGGCGGCCCGCTTGCGCCAAAGTCCGCGTTATTTTGGTGAACTTGTTCCCGATTTGGTGGTTGAGATTAAATCTCAAAGCGATCGCATTAAGGCTATAGAAACTAAGGTTTTGAAGTTTATAGAGCTGGGTGCGGTTGTCGGCATCCTGATCGATCCTGATGAGGAAACAGTGGCAATTTATCGATCGACTGGTGAACCGACTATTTTAGCAAATGGCGATATTTTAACAGTACCAGAGCTTTTTCCCGGTTGGGAATTGCCCGTTTCGGAATTATGGCCTCCCATTTTTACAGAGGAAGAAACACAATCCTGATGCGTTTAAGTTTGAGATTGTTGTTGCAGAAAATAGCCGACTAGATAAAGTGAACCGCACAGGATTGTGAGGTTTTCGTCGGTAACAGCCGCATCTAAGGCTGTGGTTAAGTCGGGAAAAGCTTGAGTGAGAGTTAATTCAGGGCAGATATTTTCAGCAATGGCGGCTAATTCTGTGGGGGATGCTGAGTTTTGATCGGGTACGGGAACGAGATAAAGCCGATCGCCCTTTTTGAGTAATGCTTGTAAAATATCATCACAGTCTTTCGTCGCCAGAATGCCGATTACCCAGTTAATCGGCGACGGGGAAGCGGTAAGATTGTCTACATATTCACGCAGGGCGATCGCAGCAGCAGGGTTGTGCGCGCCGTCAATCAGGATGTTGCGGTTGTTCCAAGTTGTCTGCTGAAGTCTTCCCGGCCATTGGGTTTGAGCGATTCCGTTGGCGATCGCACTTTGGGAGATTTGCCATCCTAGGTTTTGCAGGGTGTGGAGAGTTGCAAGTGCGATCGCCGAATTCATTAATTGAACTTGTCCCAGCAATGGCAATTTATATCTTATTGTAACCGCAGATGTACGCGAATTAGCGCCGATTTCTGGATGGGGATGATATTCTACAAATCCGTCTCCTAAATCTAGCGCAGGTTTTACCCAAACTGCCGGACAGTCTAATTCTTGAATGCGTTTTTCTACTACTAATCTAGCAGATTCCGGCAATTCTCCGACAACTACCGGACACTTTGATTTAATAATTCCCGCTTTTTCCCCAGCAATATCAGCGACAGTCGGGCCGAGAATTTGCCAGTGTTCGAGACTGATAGAAGTAATCACACTTACAAGCGGAGTTTCGCAAACATTAGTCGCGTCTAATCTACCGCCCAATCCGGTTTCTATGACAGCAATATCTGCTTTTTGTTCGGCGAAATACAGCCAAGCTGCGGCGGTGATGATTTCAAATTGAGTCGGAGTTTCCGTATTACCTTCAGCAGCGCGGACAACTTTTTCTAAACAGTCTTGCAATGCTATTGGAGAAATTGGTTTTTGGTTGATACAAATTCTTTCTGTCCAATCGATTAAGTGCGGGGATGTGTAGCGCCCGACTCGATAACCTGCTGCTGTGAGTACCGATGAGAGATAAGCGCAAACGGAACCTTTGCCATTTGTGCCGGCAACGTGGATAATGGGTACTTGTTTGTGGGGGTTGTCGAGTTTTTCGAGGAGTTGGTGAATTCTTTCGAGGCCGAGGTGGACGCCGAAGTGTTGGTAAGATTTGAGGATGGAGTTTGCATTCATTGAGGATATCTGTTATGATTGGCTCTGGTTATATTGGGGTCTCTAGTTTTTATAACAAATGACGAATCTACTGCAAGCGATCGCTACAATTATTGATAATCCTATACCTGACTTACTAAGTTATTACAAAAGTCAAAGCAATAATAGAATTAATGCTCTGGGTGATGCCCTTGAGTATTTTGTCAAGGATGCTTTTGCCAATACTATAGATGAACCGGAACTCATTAATAAGTTTGAAAAGTACAATGAACTATTTTCTTGGAGTGGCAATCAGAATAATCCTCCAGATTTAATCATCAGAAATGGTGATGCCATAGAAGTAAAAAAAATACAAACTTCCAGCCTTCAGATTCCATTAAATAGTTCCTATCCAAAATCAAAATTGTTTTCTAACAATCCACAAATTGCCTCAGCTTGTCGTAAGTGTGAAACATGGACAGAGAAGGATATTGTGTATGCAATTGGAGAAACCAGTGCCGACAAGACAAAACAAACTCTGAAAAGGCTATGGCTTATTTATGGTGACTGCTATGCTGCTAGCAAAGAATATTATGAACGGATTAGAGATCAAATAGCCACTGGGATCAATGAAATTCCCGATGTAGAATTTAGCAAGACAAGAGAGTTGGGGAGAGTGAATAAAGTAGACCCATTAGGTATAACTTACTTAAGAATTAGAGGAATGTGGGGCATAAATAATCCTTCGAGAGTTTTTGATTATATAAATACAGGATATGACCCACTGACAAATTTTCAGATGATCGCCATAATGAAGGAAAGTAAATATTTGTCTTTTCCACTTGACAGCATAACAAGGCTCGAATCTATATCAGTTCCAGGATTTAAGATTAATACTCAGCGGATTAAATGTCCCGATAATCCTGTAAACCTTATACCTGCTAAAATTATTACTTACAAAATCTAACAATAAAGGCAAAGGCATTATGAAAATCATATCTCTGTTTGCGGGTTGTGGTGGATTGGATTTAGGTTTTCGTCGGGCTGGGTTTAATCCGGTTTGGGCTAATGAGTACGATCGCACTATTTGGGATACCTATCAATTTAACCATCCTGAAACTATTTTAGATCGCAGAGATATCCGAAAAATCAATTCTGCTGAAATTCCTGACTGTATTGGGATTATTGGCGGGCCTCCTTGTCAAAGTTGGAGTGCGGCGGGCGCGAAACGGGGAATTGATGATTCTCGGGGTCAGCTTTTTTGGGAGTATATTAGAATTGTCCGAGACAAGCAGCCTTTGTTTTTTTTAGCTGAGAATGTTAGCGGCATCTTAGCGCCCAGAAATCAGGATGCTTTCACTTATATATTATCGCAGTTTGAGGAACTTGGGTATCGGGTTTCGTTCAAGTTGGTGAATGCTAAAAATTTTGGTGTTCCCCAAGATAGGCAAAGGGTGATTGTGATCGGTTATCGTCAGGATCTGGGTTTTGGTTTTGAGTTTCCCGCACCTGGAACCGAGGTTTTGACACTGCAAAATGCGATTTTTGACTTGCAGGCGATCGCCCCAATTCTAGTTAAGGGTAAATTAGATAATTATCACGATTCTGTCGCGAATCACGAATGTGCAGATTTAGGATTTTCCAGCATTTATATGTCGCGGAATCGAGTTAGAAGTTGGGGTGAACCTTCCTTTACAATTCAGGCCAGCGGCAGACACGCGCCTTTGCACCCTCAAGCTAGTAAAATGATTTTAGTTGGCAAAGATCAGCGCATTTTTGACCCGCATTCGCCTCAGCCTTACCGTCGGCTTTCTGTGCGAGAGTGTGCGCGAGTTCAGACTTTCCCGGATGACTTTATTTTCAAGTACAAATATATTGCTGACGGCTACAAAATGGTTGGGAATGCAGTACCTGTGAATTTGGCTAGGATGTTGGCGAAAAAGATTTATGCGGATATTTGTTCTGTAGGGGCGGTGCCAAGAGTTCCCGCGCTCTCACTCCTGTAACATTATCTGTTAATTTTGCCATAAATTATCTAGAGTAAAGTTGCGGGGATTTTTGAGAATGAAAGTTTGATTTTCTTTGATCAAATCTCCCGTACAGACGAAAGGCAAGCGTTCTTGATAAGCTTTGATAGCGAGGATATAATCTTTGTCTGCAAGTTCGGTTTTAATTTTCTGTAATTTATCGGCAATTACACCGACTAAGGTAATTTCGCCACTTAGTTGGTCGGCGTTGGGCGTGTGAATTTGCATCACGACTCCCTGAATAGTTGTATTGGGAATCCCGGTAATTAAGTCTGCTAAAATTTCACTTTGCGATCGATTTTCTACGGATTCTAATATTTCGATTATCTCCCGGATTCGGGCAGCATAATCTCCGAGATTTTGTTGGTTGGGGAGTAATATTTCAAATTCCTCTCCGGCGACTGGTTTGTGCCAAAGTGTGGCATTTTCTAAGAAAGGTTTGTCTTCATTCCACCCGTGAATTTGCAGGTAATTTCTAACTTGATTTAGGTTGACTATTTCGAGGGTTTCGCTATCTTTGACTGTGACTTTCATGGTTGAACTCCTTGGCTAATCCCCTCCATAATTGACTGAAGGGCGATGACTGTAAATTGATTAGTTCTCGGTATAGTGACTGTGACAGCGGTGGTGTTTTGTGTTTCTGGCATTCCCCGCAGAGATATCCAATATCCGCATTCCTTCATGCAGGTTTCTGTTTCTGACTGAGTTAACCAGTTTGCTATTGTTTCGGGGATTAAAACAACAACTAAAATTCGGGGTACGGCGAAGTCATCTATTCTCAAGTCATCGTAGTTTTTGAGTTTGAGAGGGTAGCGAATCGAGTTATTTTCTCGAACATCCCTTGATGTCGATTTTAACTGCAATTCTAAGCGAGGTGCTCGGATGCTACCTGTCCCTCCTTTGGCAGCAATTCCCCAGTCTACGCTATCGTCGTCTACAAATGGTTTGTAAAGAGAATAGCCTGCAACGCTGGCGATGGCTTGCAGGTAGGTGTTGCTAAATTGTTCTTTTTGTTGGTTGATATCCACGCTGGCTTGTATTTTTTATATGGTAACTCGAAGTCCTAGATATAATATCAATTTAGCTAAAAAACTCTGCTATTATATAAAGTTGCGGTGCGTGAATGCTGAGTTCTTATACTACCGCACAAATCTATTCGCTGTCACGCACCATACATCGCTTTGAACGCAGATTATCGATCGCCCTTAGCAGCATACACAGCATACAGCCGATCGAGCTTTAGGAAGGTTTGCAGCAGCGCATTCGCCCCCTGAGTAAACTGTTCGGGCGAAGTATACTCATCTTCTGCATGGCTGATGCCGCCCCGAGAAGCCACGAAAATCATCTTCATTTTTTGCCAACAAGCGCGCAAATATTTGTTTCTTGTTTTCTACCTCTTAATTGAATACTTTTAACTGGTTTTGCTTCGTAGTTATCCCTCACCAATTCCCATGTTTCTTCTGTCATTAATACTCGATAAGGATTGTCTTCTTTAATATCTTTATTCATTGGTTCTAATCGGGCGGCAATATTCACAGTGTCTCCTAAAACCGAAAAATTTAATCGATTCCCGCCGCCGACAGTTCCAGCAATAATCGACCCTGTATGAATGCCAACTCCGAATTCAATTTTTGGCTTTCCTTCCCTTTGAAACTTCTGATTTAATTCTTTCAATCGTTCTGACATATCCAAACAAGCGGCAATACAATTTTGAGCGTCCTGTTTGATTTCTTCAGGTTTAGTATGAGGAAAGGGAATGCCAAATATTGCCATAATTGCATCGCCAATATATTTATCGATCACGCCGCCGTGATTCATAATACACTCACTCATGGCATTTAAATATAGATTTAGCCAAGGCATCAATTCATCTGGAGATAGTTGCTCGGAAATGCTAGTAAACCCTCGAATATCCATAAATAAAACCGTAGCGACCATTTCTTGCGGTTGCAGTTCGCCATTTTTAAAGATTTCGTCTTTTCGCTGCCAAATTAATTCAGCAGTTTCTTTTGCCATGTATTTTTCAAATAGGCTCATTAATTGTTGTTTCTCTTGTTGTTCTCGCAGTTGCAGTCCAATTCCAGCTAAGACGATCGTACCAATCGGTGCAGCAATGGGCATTAGTAGAGAATTAAACGTAAATAATAAGAAAGAAACTGCATACCAGATTAGAGGGAAAAGGATAGCGATCGCAATTCGTCCCCTGGGCCCAGATTTCGATAATATTCCGCTAGTAATTGGCCCAATTAAAAGTAATATCAGCCAACTTGTCCAGCCAGGTAAAGGTTGCAGCAGTCGGTTATTTAGCAAGTTATCGATAACTGCGGCATGAAGGTAAATCCCACTGGTGGGTGAAATTTGATTTAAAGGAGTCCGCAAGGGATCTAAACCTGTTGCCGTCGTACCTACTAATACCAATTTGTCTTTAAAAGCATCTTTGGTAATTTTACCTTCCAGAACATCAGCAAACGAATAAGTCGGTATAAATTGCGTTTTCCCAGGCCAATTTATCCCTGCACTGTAAAATTCTAGACTGCCGTTATTAGGCGGTGATAAAAACTTTTCTAGCCCTCCAGATTGCGGTTGCTTGTCGGCGTTGTAAACTCGCAGCATGGCAATTCCCAATGAGGGAATATCTCGCAACCACAGCGTGGCTTGACGACCGATCCCATCTGTGTCTGACTTATGGAAAATATGACCTCGATCGGCGGCTGCGGCTTCTAAAGTTGGTACAATTGGTAGCGGTTTTCCTCGGTCATCCCAAGCCTTAGCTAACACTACATTACCTGTTGCACTCATAGCGTCTGCAAGTTGGTCATCTTGGGGACTGGATTCGGCAAAAATAATGTCGAAACCAACGACTGCGGGTTTAGCAGGGGAAAGGGCTTGTAATAATTGAGTGTAGCGATCGCGCGAAAACGGAAATCTCCCCAACTTTCTTAAACTTGCTTCGTCTATGGCAATGACCACCACTCGTTTATCCCAAATAGGTTTGGGTAAAATTCGACTTTCGCGAAGTTGAAACAGGCTGTTAGAACTCAGTTGTTCCAGCGGTTTCCAGCCACCCAAATGCAACGCGCCCAAGGAAATAAGAGCAGCAGCAACCCCCGGCAGTAAGGATTGGCTGCGGGTAAAAAAAACTCGCAAACGAGGGATTATTAATTGAGTCATTATCTATTTCTTAAGTAAACTAGCACCGAGTTCATAAGACACCTCATTTCCCACCGGACTGCGAACAACTAGCCAGTAGTCAGAGTTAGCTGGTCTCGGCACTATCTCGTCGATTTTACCTGTTCGATCCATCTTTAAGGGTTGGCCGTTTAAATACACTAAATTCAGCGGATCGACAGTACAAATGCATCGAACTTTGTCTTGACTGATGGCTGATAAACTGATCAATTCATAGTTCAGATTTTCTTTGAATGCCTGGGGTGGATTGGGAGGATTGCCGGGAAAAGTGACGGAAGCATAGCCCTTTTCTATCTTCACAGTTTGCCCTTGAGCGCTAGCGTCAACCTTCCCCTCAAATAAGGCAGTTGCGGCTTTTCCCTCTGGGCCAACACCCACGGCGAACTCAGTCCCCCTGACACCCACAACTCCCGCTGGGCTGTTAATTTCTAGGCGCGAATTGGCGTTAGTCAAGCGTCGGGCCGAAACTCTTGCCAATCCTGCGGGGACTGACAGCAAGGTAACTCTACCTCCATTGACAGCAACGGACAGACCTTTAACTTGGACGGTGCTTAATTCTGCTAGATTAATCGTAGCGATGCCAGTGTCTACCGCTAAAACCGCGCTAGAGTTTTTGCCTGTGGAGATTTGCTGGCCGGCTGTTGTCAGGCGATCGCCCACTTTTGCTGGTCTGCCTTGATATGTTACGCTTCCCCTAACTTGCCGTACTTCTACCCACCGACTCCCCGGCAGTTGAATCTCCCTAGCCAGCAAAGGCAAGGCGAAAGTGATTAAAATACTAGCAAATAGGATTGTCAACCATTTAGAAATACCAGACCGATTTAATTTCATCGTTGCTAAAAATTACTTGGCCAATACCCTTATCTAGATTACTATTTTTTTGCTAGCTGCTCTAGACAATTTTTAACGACTTCTTCAGACTTGCAATTGTTCCCTATTAGCAATTATAAATTAGCATCTTGTGTTAAGCTGTCGCACATTTAAATTGTATATTCAGGGCGGGCGAGACGCCCACCCCACTCATTGTCTGATTTTTTTGAGATGCAATTTAAATGCAGAACAGCTTACTACTGGTTTATGAATAAGCTGTCACGCATTTAAATTGGATGTTCAGGGCGAGTTCTTCTGGCCCACTCCACAAGAGGGGGATTATTTTTTGACATTCAATTTAAATGCAGAACAGCTTAGGATCGCAAATTAAATAATTTACACAAGTCTGTGGGATGGGCACCTCGCCCACCCTTTCTGGACGGGCGGGACGCCCATCCCACAAGAAGTATAAAACCTGTGGAAGTTATTTAATTTTCAGTCCTTAGGACTTACCTATAGCAATCCTAAATCATTTGCATAATTCTTGTAGGAGCTCTTCCCCCCTCGTGAAGAACCCGATAGATAGGGTAGGCACGGGGGGTAAGAGCTCCTACAAATTTAAAGGAAATATCGAAACGGATAATATTGGCGTATTTTTTAGATTCTCAGCAGTCACTTATTCTCACGTTTTAATGATGCGTTACAACTCCATGAATCGATCGCCCTTAGCAGCATACAGCCGATCGAGCTTTAGGAAGGTTTGCAGCAGCGCATTCGCCCCCTGAGTACACTGTTCTGGCGAAGTATACTCATCTTCTGCATGGCTGATGCCGCCCCGAGAAGCCACGAAAATCATCCCCATATCGGTAAAGCGTCCGATTTCTTGGGCGTCGTGTCCGGCCCGGCTAATTAAATGCCTGTAACTAAACCCTAATTCTTGACAAACTTCTACAATTGCATTCTGAATCTTTGGTGCTGCTAGTGTTGGCTGTACGTGCAGCAATTGAGTTATTTCGATTTCGGTTTGGGTGGCAGAGGCTATTGCTTGAAACTCCAATTTCATTTTAGCTAACAACTGTTCCAAATTAGTTTCAGACAAATCGCGCAAGTCGATTTTAAACTCGACTTTTCCCGGCACAGTATTCGTAGCATTCGGCCACACAGTTAAGTAACCTACCGTTGCCACTTGTTCTCCTGGTGTTTCTACTGCCAGTTTGTTGACTGCTAGTACCATTTGGGAAGCCGCTACCAGCGCATCCTTTCTGGCGTGCATGGGCGTCGATCCAGCATGATTGGGGCTGCCCGTTACTCTCACTCCCAGGCGGTACTGTCCGACAATACCTTTGACTACTCCTATGCAGTCGCCCGTACTTTCCAAAACACCTCCTTGTTCGACGTGTAATTCCACAAAAGCAGCTATTTCTTTGGGATGGCGTTTTGCCTCCGCAATTTTTGACCAATCTCCGCCAATTTGTGCTAAACAAGTTTGGATGGAAGTGGCATCGCTGCGACGGTAATATTCGGGGTTGTTGACTGTATTTCCCGCCATCGCTTTGCAGCCGATAACGGTGCTTTCTTCGTCGGTAAATACGATCGTCTCAATGGCGTGTTCCAAGCGCAGGCCGTTTTCGCGCAACACCCGCACGACTTCAATTCCTGCCAAAACTCCCAAAACTCCGTCGAAATGGCCCGCCGTAGGAACAGTATCAATGTGAGAACCGGTTGCTAGTGCGGCACCTTCGCGCAATCCGGGATATCTGCCGATCGTATTTCCAGCCGCGTCAATCCGAACTGTCATCCCTGCTTCTCGCATCCAAGACTCAACAAGTTTGCGCGCCAGCAAATCTTCTTTGGTAAAAGCTACCCGACTGACACCTCCTCCCGGCAGTTTGCCGATTTGGGCGAGTTGGGCAATGCTGCTGTTGAGGCGCGAACCGTTGACTGAAAGTGCTAGCCTAACTGTCATGTTACATTCTCCTATTCTGGGAAATTTAATGATGCGATCGCTCTTGTATTATTAATCATTTAACTGATTATTGTAGAATGTATCCCAGACAGGTTAAATCTGTAAAATAATGTAGTTTTGCCTACAACAGGCGATCGGCTGTAGCACTTAAACTGCTGCAATCAAAATACAGCACGCAGCATAAAGCGATCGCAGCGATTTAACTGTAGAAACAAGTACATTTTTATCGATCGGGTGATATGAGTCAATCCACCTAATTAAACGTAAAATACCGATCGCTAAAAATCTTGGCCTGTATGTCTTCTGTTTACCCGCTGGCGCAGCCTTTATAGCCTTTATAGCCTTTATAGCCTTTATAGCCTTCTTCCTTCTACCTCCTACCTTCTACCTCCTTCCTTCTTCGTTCTTCCTTCTTCCTTCTTCCTTCTTCCTTCTTCCTTCTACTTATGAGTCAAACACCAATTGTAAGCAAACGAGTATTCATTTGCGGTTCCGCCCTGCGGGGTCAGCCAGACAACAGCAACCTGGGAGAAGCAAAGTTCATTAGAGAAGCCAAAACTCGTCCGATTTACCGCTTGTACTCCGCAGAAAATGGCTGGCATCCTGCAATTTACGAAGTGGCTACCGGAGGCGTATCAATTCCGGGAGAAGTGTACGAATTAACTGTCGCAGACTTTGAACAGCTTGCAGCCGGAGAACCCCCACATATGTATCCATCCGATGTGATTTTGGAAGACGGGGAAGTATTAACCGCTTTCTTCTACCCCCGCGAGTTAGTAGAGAAATACCAATGGGAAGATATTTCCGATCGCGGTGGATGGGCCGCTTACAAAGCAATTTCGCACTACTGAGATCTTGCACCATTTGCAATCAGCCTTTTACGGGCGGGCGAGACGCCCACCCCACGGGCGAGACACCCCAGAATCAAACTCACCCTTTGTGGAACAGGCATCTTGCCTGTTCTTGACATGGGTGCAAGATGTCAGCAGTCAGGACTTCAGTCCTCCCAGGTTCGTAGTAAGGACTTCAGTCCTCCCAGGTTCGTAGTAAGGACTTCAGTCCTTCTTAGAAACCATCGGTTTATGATATTCATGCCAATGTCGGGCAATATCAATGCGGCGGCATATCCAAACCCTCTCATGCTGCTGTACATAATCCAAAAAACGCGCCAAAGCTGCCGCCCGCCCAGGCCTCCCCGTCAAGCGGCAGTGCAGCCCCACACTCATCATTTTGGGTGCAATCTCGCCCTCGGCGTAGAGTAAATCAAAAGCATCGCGTAGGTAAGCAAAAAACTGATCCCCAGAGTTAAACCCCTGACTCGTCGCAAACCGCATATCGTTATTGTCAAGAGTATAAGGAATTACCAAGTGAGGCCGATCGCACTCGTACACCCAGTAAGGCAAGTCATCCGCATAGCTGTCGGCATCGTAGAGAAAACCGCCTTCTTCCACTACTAGCTTGCGGGTGTGCGGGCTCGTGCGTCCCGTATACCAGCCGAGGGGACGGCTGCCGGTAACTTGCGTGTGAATGGCGATCGCCCTGTGCAAGTGTTCCCGTTCCGCCTCTTCCCCAAAATACTTATAATCAATCCAGCGGTAGCCGTGGCTGGCAATTTCCCAATCGGCCTCCAACATCGCTGCAACGGCTTCGGGATGCCTTTCTAACGCCATCGCCACGCCGTAAACAGTCACCGGTATCTTCCGAGAAGTAAACATCCGATGCAGACGCCACAAACCGGCCCGACTGCCGTATTCGTAACAGGATTCCATATTCATGTGGCGCAGTCCCGATAGGGGTTCGGCGCCGACAATCTCTGACAGAAATGTTTCCGAAGAACCGTCGCCGTGCAGGATGCAGGTTTCTCCACCTTCTTCGTAATTGATCACAAATTGCAGTGCTATGCGCGATCGATCCGGCCATTGAGGATCGGGGGGATTTTGCCCGTAACCGATTAAGTCTCGCGGATAATTTACTGGCATATATAACAGTTGACAGTTGACAGTTGATAGTTGACAGTTGATATAGTAATCCGATCTGATTCTCACAAAACAACGCCCGCTTGTCTTCCTCGACTCCTTGTATAGTAAGATCTTCAGGTTTTTGAGATCTAGAAAATCAATTAGGATTGCTATAGTTTACAGTTGATAGTTGGCAGTGGACAGCTTGCCCGGTTGCTTAGAGAAGAGTTGACACTTGACTGTTGTCTGTTCATTGATTACGCATCGGTGCGTCGAAACCCGGTTTCTACGAGTTTTGCTCTTCGGGAACGAGAAATATAGTAAGAAACCGGGTTTGTGAGGGCGCAAGTGCGATCGCGAACTACAGTTGTTAGTTATCAGTTTTCAGTTTTTTTTGATTAACAACTAACAACTGTCAACTGTCAACTGTTTTCTGAGGGCGCAAGTGCGATCGCGAACTACAGTTGTTAGTTATCAGTTTTCAGTTTTTTTTGATTAACAACTGTCAACTGTCAACTGTCAACTGTCAACTGTCAACTGTCAACTGTCAACTGTTTCCCTTCTATCTCCTGAATTTCTTTAATTACCCGCGCTTTACTGGCAATTAAATGTTCTTGAATTGCTGCGGCTGCTGCGACGGGATTTTGTTCGATGACAGCTTGAAAAATGCGACGGTGTTCGCTGCGGATTTCCAATACTCCGGGATTGTATTCCATCGTGCGAAGCCGCACTAATATCATTTTGTCAAATACCTGATCTAATAAAGTTACTAACCAAGGATTGCCGGAACTTTGGGCTAGCAAGCGGTGAAATTGGCAGTCAGCGTAAAGCAATTGATAATTTGTCAATTCGCCCGATCGCAAATATGTCGTACTTTCTGCCTGCAACACAATCGCTTCCAATTGTTGAACTTGAGCCGGTGTCGCATTTTGGCAGGTCTCGGCTACCGATAGCTGTTCCAAAGCAATCCGACAATCATAAAGATCTGCTGCATCTGCGATCGACAGCGTAGCGACGCGCAATCCGTGATGCGGATCTGCCGTAACTAAATTTTCACGTTGCAGTTCGCACAAAGCCTCTCTCACCGGAGTCCGGCTGACGTTGAGCATATCTGCCAGTTGAGTTTCGATCAAGCGTTCTCCAGCCACTAATTCCCCCGACAGGATAGCAGTTCGGAGAGCTTGATAAGTCTGTTCGTGCAGAGATTGAGTGCGGCGAATCGCGCGAAATGAAAGACCCAAAGTCAGTTGTCCTTAAGTTTTAAATAGAGTTGGTTTGCTATTGTTAAAGATTGTTGATTCAGCCTCATATCTCAGGTTGTTATGTTATATCAATTCCGGCTGCGCCGGAATGATATAGAGGAGACGGCTTGGCCTTTGTCCCTACCCCAGATTGATTGTAGGGACAAAGGCCAAGCCGTCTCCTCATTTTGGCAGCTAATAATTCCGATGCAGCCGGAATTGATATTAAATGACTTTGGCTGACTCATTATTAATCATACAGCACATTAGAGGTTTGTCAACCATTCTCAATAACAGGCAGGATGCCTGTTCCACCATAAAATTTATTCCTTGTGGAACAGGCATCTTGCTTGTTCGCTCAGAAGCTGAACTGAGTGCGAAGATTGCCCACAAACACGGTGGGATTGCTATCAAAATTGTTGGCATTAAAGATAGCGTAGAATGCCGGGACGATCGCAATATTATTAGTAATCGGGTAATAATACGAACCCTCTACCTCGTACTGAGTACCTCCATTGCCGCCGCCCGAGAGCAAGAACCTGCGACCCGAGATATAATCGTGGGGAACCACAAATGAAAGTACACCCAGCGCGCCCTTTTTTCCCAGATCCGGAAATCCAATGCCAACTTGAAAAGATTGTACTTTAATGTCTCCGCCAGAGCGATCGCGATTTACCGGATTTACCTCAAGCTGGCCGTAGGAATACCGCCCGAACAAACCAAAATTCCGGCTCAACAACCAATCAAAATTAACCACAAAAGTATCAGCACCGGAGTCTCTAACTCTTCCCCCAAAACCGTCATCCGCATAACCGTAAGGCAGCGGTTCGCCCACAGCACCGCCAATAAATCCATTATAAGGTTTGAGGCTCGATCGCGCGTAAATCAGCCGCAGATTGAAAGAATTGCTGGGGGCGTATTCCAACTGCGCTGTCATTGTGTTGGAACTGTTAAACAAACCATCCCTGGGATTGCTAGCAGTATTAAATACAGCAGGATTCAAAAATTCTGTATTTTCAGCCATATAAGCAGCCGTCAACTTCAGCGGCTTGGCAACTTGCCAACTGACAACAGCACCAGAACCGCGATCGACTGCATTTAACAGTGTACTTCCGTTCGAGTTAAAACTCGTTGCCCCTTTCAGATAAAATGTGAAACGGTTGCCATCAAAATATCGATAATAATTCAATCGCGGCCCGATCGCAACTTGGACTTTATCTCCGACGGGAAACGTGTAGGACATCTCGCGAATTCCCACAGCATTAGCCGTTGGCGCACCAGTTTGATCTAAAAAAGGACTTCCCCACGAGTTGTAAAAGCCCGCCGAAACTAATTCGTTTGCAGGCGAGTTGCCGTTGCCGAAAACCAACTGAGTTACCAGGGAATCTTTGCCAGTAAACGAAGTGTTTAGCGTCAGGAAAGCATAGTAACTAAAAGTAGTTTCAGGCTGCCCGCGCTCAACGCGAGTCGGTCGATTGTTAGCATCGCGAGTTGGGGCAGCAAACGGGCTTCCGGGGGCGGTGCGGCTGCGTTCTGCGGTGATATCGCCAGTCGGAAATGCTGAGGTGAGGTTGAACCAAACCGTCGCATTGAGTTTTGTGGTAGTTGAGAATTGATTCGATTCTAAATTCGCCGTGCGAGCTTCTAATACATCGATTCTACCGCGCAGCGTTGCTAGTTCTGCGGCAAATTCTTCTTGTAGTCTCTGGAGTTTCTGTAAATCCTCTTTTTTAACTAAATTCGAGGTTCCTGCTGTTATCAACTCAGCAACTTTATCGAGGCACGCATTCAAACCGGCGGCGAATTCGTAGCGAGTCATGGCTCGATTTGGGCGATAAGTGCCGTCGGGATATCCAGCTATGCAGCCGTAGCGTTCTACTAATGATTGCAGCGCGCCAAATGCCCAATCTGTGGGTTTAACGTCGCTGAGTTGGGAAACTGATGTGACTTGTTCCATCTCCGGCGAGGCGGAAGGATTGGTTGCTTCTAAGCTGTCTGCCTGGACTTGGGTGATGTTTGTCGGCGCTGGTTTTTCTGGGGTTTGAATTGATTCTGATAAGAGGTTTGATTCGCTGGTTTTTTGAGTTGCTGTATCTGTCGGTTGCAGATTATTTGGTTGGGAAGTTGCGGCGACTTCCGATTCTTTGTTTGTTGTTGGTTTCGCTGAAATATCGGCAGTTAGTTCTAGGGTTTGTGCAGGCTTTGTTTTTGTGGAATTTGGCTCTAGCGCAACTGGCCATCTAGCGGATTTTTCGGATGTTATATTTGTCGGGTTGACATCGTTGGTTTGAGAAATCTCTGCTATTTTTTCGCTGTTTGTTGTGAGGGAAATACTCTCGGCTTTTTCTGGCTTTTGTGGTTTGGCATCAGCGATTGTTTCTGGCGTTGATGCGGGATTTGCCGCTGTTTCAATTTGGGCGATCCTCTTCGAGGGCTTCGCTAACGCACTTTGTGACTGGGCGGCATCAACCAGCGGTAAGTCGCCTGGCGAGGCTATTATTTCTTGAGTTTTATTATAGGAAACTTCCGCAGCAGAGCTTGCCGGAGAATGCAGCAGGCTAATACAAAATAGTGAGGGTGTTGCTGTCACTAGGATTTGGAAATATAAAAATTTAGACATGAGCCTCACTTGGATTCAATACTGTACCAAAAGTAGCATTTTAGTGCCACTGTTTGCGCTGTGGTTTGGCATTGGTACAGTGCCAGCAATTCTGACGGCATTTTTGCGGGCATTTTCCCGCAGTTAACGTAGTGAGGACTTCAATCCTCTTTCCCAATAGCCGACTCAAGGCGAAACCGCGCAATCTCATAGATTTCTGTTAAAGCCTGCTGCATTTCAGTTTCTGGGGAATTGTTGAGGCGGCGCTCAAATGCTTCAAGAATGCTGGTTTTTGTCTGGTTTTTCACCGCCACAATGAAGGGAAAACCGAACTTTTCGCGGTACGATCGGTTGAGGGATTGCAAGCGATCGAACTCTGCGACAGATAGCCGATCCAAACCTGCGCCGGCTTGTTCGTTAACCGATGCTACAGCCATTTTTGCTTTGCTTCCCAAGTCCGGGTGTGCTTGAATTAATGCTAATTTTTCTTCCCCAGTCATGGAATTGACGACTGTTACCATTTTAGCGCGCAAGTCGGCTGTGGAGGCAAAAGGGCGATCGTCCCAAGTGCAACGGGCGACTGTGGGAGTGCGTTCAAAAATCGCGCCCAAGGCTTCTGTAAATGTCTCCTGGCTCATTTCGTTGAGTTCAATGAGAGAGTATTGCATTGCTAATTAAATTAATTAATACCATTTCTAAAAAATATTGCTACCAAAGAAGTTGGTCAGGTGCGTCGCTGTGAGATTGTCGATCTTTTTTAGGGATTTTCGATGGCGACGCACCCTACATCTACAAACTGTCAACTGTCAACTGTCAACTGTCAACTGTCAACTGTCAACTGTCAACTGTCAACTGTCAACTGTCAACTGTCAACTGTCAACTGTCAACTGACTTTAGTTTGTTCGACTTCGCCGTGGGCTTTTAGAAGTGCAGCAATTTTGTGGCGGATGATGATTCCCGGCTTATCTGTCAGCATATGTTGCTCTTGGGCGATGTCGAGCGGTACGTCCCAATCTGTTGTTTCTAAAATCCGCTTGTCTTCTAAAGTAACAGCGCGATCGAAGGCAATAATATCGCTGGTTTTTGCCTCATTTTCGGTATCGTTCCGGAGGCAAAACTGCACCATTTGAGAAGTCGCATCGTCAATCGGAGTCATGGTATTGACGATGATGTGAACGAGTCCGTTTGGGTAAGCAATCCGCAGCTTGACGGTAAACGGTAGAAACCAAATTCCGTCTATTGTCCGCACGGTTTCAGCTTGCTCTATGTTTAAGTTTTGCTGTTGTTCGGCGGGATTAGCGACACCCAAAACACTTCGGTAATGCAGTTCCCATTCTGTTTCTGTAAACTCCATCACATCGGGCGTGAGATGCTCTTCGCTGCCGAAAGTTGCGGTATGTACAAAAGTAGGATGAGCCATATCTAATTCGTTTTCCATCACCCGCAATCCCGCACAATTCCAAGGTTCGTAAAATTCGTGAATTTGGCGGTAGTTGGGGTCTGCTGCTTCGGGAATATTGGGAATCTCGGCGATTGGTTCGTCCAAACAAACCCAAACGTATCCGTAGCGATCGCAAGCCTGATAAGATTTTACTTTGTAGTTGCCAGAAATCGAGCCGTTTGGCTGTTGTGGAACACTGACACAAGTTCCTGACGAGTTGAATGTCCAGCCGTGGTAAGCACAGGAAATGTTGCCGCTGACAACTTTTCCCAGGGAAAGTTTAGCAGTGCGGTGACAGCAGCGGTCTTCTACTGCTGCGGGTTGGCCTTCAGAATCGAGCCAAAGTGCGATCGGCTGACCTAACAATACAAAAGGTTTTGGTTCGCCTGACAATTCGGCGACGGGAATAACGGGATACCAGAAGCGTTTGAAAACAGGTTGTTTTGTGACTAACATGGTTTTTTTAATTTTAAATTAATTATTTGACATCTCCCCTCTTTAGTTAAAGCATGGTGCGTCGCTCCAACAATTTTGGATATTTACAAATATATAGCCTTTCTCAGATAGATGAGGTACAGTTGACAAATTGGTAATTGGTAATTGGTAATAGCTTGAGAGGGTACCTCACTTTCTTGAGAACTGCTATGGGCGATGCACCCTACCGCGATAAACACTGCGCCCTCAACTGTCAACTGTCAACTGTCAACTGTCAACTGTCAACTGTCAACTGTCAACTGTCAACTGTTTAATCAACTACCGCGATAGGTGCTGTACGACCAAGGCGAAACTAACAGCGGTACGTGATAGTGTGAGCTTGGGTCGGCGATGCCGAACTGAATTGGAACGCTGTTTAAAAAAGGCGGATCGGGCAAATTTTCGGCGGACTGCGCGAAGTATTCGCCAACAGCAAAGACTAATTCATAAATTCCCGGTTTGAACTCGTTTTCTGATAGTAGCGGAGCAGCGGTGCGGCCGTCAGCATTAGTTGTTACAGTTTTTAGCAGGATTTTGGCGCCGGAGTTGGGGTCAATTGATTGCAGGGCGATCGACATATTTGCCGCCGGACAGCCGCGGGCTGTGTCGAGAACGTGAGTAGTAAGTTTGCCTGACATTATTGTAAGGTTAAATGCTAATTTTTGATTGATTTTCCCGCTAGAAGATTGTGCTAGTGTAGGGGCCCTGCCATGATGACTTTGGCGATCGCATCTGTGACATCACTTGGCTGTTCCTTAGCCAGTTGTTCGTACCAAAGTTGTGTCACCTGCGGATCTTTGCCGTGAATTTGTTCGGCACGCTGGCGCGCTTTTTCGACAACTGCATTCGCCCGCTGCTTGCGCTCAGTTTCGTAGCGTTTGAGCGCGTATTCTACGCCTAAATTCGTAGTCGAAAGGTAGTTGCTGAGTACGAGTCCATCTTCCATGGCTTGACAGCCTCCCTGGCCCAAATCCGGGCAGGTAGCGTGGGCGGAATCTCCCAGCAAAGCAACTCTACCGCGAACGTAGGAGTCGATCGGGCCTACGTCGTGAATTTCCGGGCGGGCGACTGTATTGGGATCTAATCTTTCTATCAACAATTGCACTGGTTCGGCCCAACCTGCAAAATGTTCTTTAAGTTCGGCTTTGTAATTGTCGGGATTGGCGGGAGTTCCTGTGGGTAACGGAACATCAAAGAAAAAGTAAAAGCGATCGCCCGCTACGGGCATTAATGAGGCGCGCTTGCAGTCACCGACATAAATCGCCCAAGTATTTGGCGGCGCTAGTGCTTCATCCGCCGCTACTAGCCCGTTCCAATTGATATAACCGCCGTATTTCGGCTGTACTTCGCGGCCCAATACATAGGTTCGCAAAATTGAGCGAACGCCGTCAGCAGCCACTAACAAATCGCCGCGCGCTTTGTCTCCGTTCTCAAAAATTGCAGTTACTCCGGTTGCATCTTCTTCCACGGCAATACATTTGCGATCGAGCTTGACTTCTCCCTTAAAAGCTGCTAATAACATTTGTTGTAAGTCGCGGCGCGCCACCGGATAAGGACGCTGACCGACTTGTTGAATTAGTGGCATTAAATCGATGTCATTTAGCAGTTGACCGATTTTGGTGCGGTATTCCATGCGCTCCATTTTTCCGCCAATTTGCGCCATCTTTTCGCCTAAACCAAGGCGGTTGAGAACTTTGACGCCGTTCGACCACATGGAGATACCAGCGCCTGCTGGACGCAGTTCTTTTACGCGATCGTAAATTGCAACTTCATAACCTGCTTGTTGGAGGGCGATACCCGCAGTTAAGCCGCCAATTCCGGCACCGATAATGACAACTTTTAAGTCGTGCATTCTGTGTTTCTCCTGCTGAGTGACATCCTAATACTATTTTAGATTTTAGATTTTAGATTTTAGATTTTAGATTTTAGTATCAAGAATTACATCTTAAGTCGGTGAGTCAGATTTAATTTACTCGATTATCATCAAACAAACCCAACTGACGCACCCTACATATTAATTGGGAATTAGCCTAAAAACTTGGTTAATTCACCAAGATTTTGCCCGATCGCATTTGTCCCGCGAATGTGAGATAGCGGAGAACCTCCGTACAAAAAACTATCCAAGCTGACTTGATAATTTTGCTGCACGGCCAAATCCAGCCACAAATTCTTAAATCCCGCTCCCGTTTTGTAGTCGGGAATGTTATGCTGGTAGTAGGGAAAACTGTCAAGGCAAGTATTAAAAAAGTTCTTGCGACCGCAATGCTTTAAATACTGATATCGCGGTTTGAATTCAGTTTGATTTTGCAATACTGTATGAATCGTATCCGCTAAGGATTCCGCGTCAAATTTGGAATAAAGACCCGCACCTTCCGGGAAAACGGGCGAGTTTCCTCGGGCGTATTGGTTGAATTCTTCAAAACAAATTACTGGTACGTTGCAACTCATGGCTTCGGTAATTCCCCGGTTTTTGCCTTCGAGAAGGGAACCCAGGACGAATGCTTGTGCCCGCGAATAATAGTTAGGGATTTCTTGATAGTAGTCAACTCGCGGCAGTAAGTTGATGTAGTCGGAGGTATTTCCTAAAATTGTTTCAACTTCGTGCAATTCTTTTAATGCGTTCTCGTCGAGAGTTTTCAAGTTATTAACATCAAAGTCGTGACCGCTGACAACTGTTAATTTTATGAGTTTTTGCGGATACTTTTGCCGATAAATTTTTAAGGCTTTGGCAATCATCGGCAAGTTCTTTTCTTCGGAAAATCGGGCGACGGCGAGGAGGTCGATGTCTTTGGCGGGGACGTTGCGAGGGGAAATTAAGTATTCGTTGATGAAGTCGGTGTCTTGCAGTGGTATGATTGGTTTGTTGGCGCGATCGGGATATGTTTCGCGAAACCACTTGGCTCGCTGCGGATTTTTGTATAAACTGGAGTAAGCGTCGGCTACGGGTGCCCAGGAGTAGGACGTTCCGGGGGAATAGGTGAAGGAATGAAATACTGAGGAAAGTTGGGGAAAGAGTTTGTTTATCAGTTCGACTCCTTCGCTGAAGTAAATCCCTTTGATGAATTTTCCTTCGTAAAACAGCGGGGGAAGCAAGACGTAGAAACTGACTGTATCGAAGCGGTGGGGTTGGTCTTCAAATATCTCCCAGCTAAAGGCGTCTAAGTCTGCATAGATTTCGGCGATTGGTTTGTTGATGTGGGGGTTGCGTAAATAGGGTTTTTGGCGATCGTAGTTTCCGCGTACCATAGAATTTATTAGTGTGATTATTTAGCTTTTTTTATTTAACCGCAGAGGGCGCAGAGGGCGCAGAGAAGGAGAAGAGAGAGTTATTCACAAGTCTTCTAAAGGTTGTTCTGGTGATTCGTTGTCGCCAATTGTGAGGGCTAGTTGGTAGATTTGGCGGCGGGGGAGGGATGTTTGTTGCGCGAGTTGGCGGCTGGCTTGGGAACGACTTACACCTTCTGCAATTAATGTTTGCAATTCGGCTTTGATGGCGTCTTCTGAGAAAATTGGTGCGTTTGTTTGGATACCGGCAATCACTAGGGTGAATTCTCCTTGGGGTTCGCGTGTGGTGTAAAGTTCGATCGCACTTTCCATACTACCGCGCCAAAATTCTTCGTGCATTTTCGTCAACTCCCGCGCCAGTACAATCTGTCTGTCGCTTCCCAAGGTGTTTGCTAAATCTTGTAAAGTTTGCCGCAATCGGTGCGGAGATTCGTATAAGATAATAGTGCGCGATTCTATTTGCAAACTTTCTAAACTCCGCTGGCGTTCTTGACCTTTGGTGGGTAAAAATCCTTCAAACACAAATCTGTCTGTAGGTAATCCCGATGCACTTATCCCAACTATACAAGCGCTCGGGCCGGGAATCGGAATAATGTTAATATTAGCATCGGCGCAGGCTTTGACTAATTCGTATCCGGGGTCGGAAATTCCCGGCATTCCGGCGTCGGTGACGAGGGCGATACTTTTTCCTAACAGCAGTTTATCGATTAATTCCGGGAGTCGCTGGTGTTGGTTATGTTCGTGATAGCTGATTTGGGGCGTTTTTATTTGAAAGTGGTGTAAAAGTTTGCCCGTGTGGCGCGTGTCTTCGGCGGCGATGAAGTCTGCTGTTTGCAAAATTCGGATGGCGCGATATGTCATATCTTCGAGATTGCCGATCGGCGTTCCGACAATGTACAGTGTTCCTGTATTGGGATTTGGCTGCATTTTGATGTTTTTTATTTTTAACCGCAGATATAACACGGGCGGGACGCCCATGCCACAGATTTAAGAACCAATATCACAAGAAAAAATATCAGACAGATTATGAAGACTGGATTGTTTTTGGGATTGGCGACTTTGGATTTAATTTATTTAGCCTCCAAGCCTCCGGGGGAAAATCAGAAAGTTGTTGCTGTTGATTCTACCATTGCTGCGGGCGGGCCGGCGACAAATGCTGCGGTGGCTTTTAGCGGTTTGGGGAATGCGGCGGTGTTGGCGGGAGTTTTCGGTACTCACGCGATCGCCCAATTAATCCGTGCAGACTTAGCAGAGTACAATGTCAGGATAATGGATTTGCAGCCAGGGCGATCGCACTCTCCGCCAGTCTCTTCGATTATCGTAACTCAAGCAACGGGCGATCGGGCAGTAATCTCAGTGAATGCTACTAAATCCCAGGTTGACAGCCAAGCAATTAACCGAGATATTTTAACATCAGTTAATATCATACTGTTTGACGGACATCAAATCCCAGCCAGCCAAGAAATTGCTCAACTCGCCCAATCAAAAAACATTCCAATCGTCCTCGATGGCGGCAGTTGGAAACCCGGATTAGAAAAAATATTGCCCTTCGTTGAATGGGCTGTGTGTTCGGATAACTTTCACCCGCCAGACTGTCACAATTCCGAACAAGTCTTTGCTTATCTCTCAGCAGCCGGAATACCCAACATTGCCATCACACGCGGCGAAAAACCAATCCAATACTTGTGCAAAGGCAGTTTTGGTAGTGTAGAAGTGCCCCAAATACAAGCCGCAGACACATTAGGCGCCGGCGACATCTTTCACGGCGCTTTCTGTCACTACATTTTACAAAAAAACTTTACAAACGCCCTAAGCGCCGCAGCGAAGACAGCTTCCGATTCCTGCAAATATTTCGGAACCCGCCAATGGATAAAAAATCTGCAACCTTAACTTAAAATTAACAAAAAAATCCGGACAAAAGCGATCGCACCCAGAAAACTCAAACAGCCAACACTCATTAAGCTAAAATAGTGATAGCAACCCTCTCTCTCTTTATTAGCGCCCGTGGAACAGGCGTCTCGCCTGTTTATTATCGCAGATTATAAAACAACTCATTCACAAATCCAACCAGATTGCTATATTAGTTAAGCAACTTCAAGCAAAACAAAACCACCCCAAAACAAAACACTCCAATCATGCCTGACACCCAACCCCTAACCATCACACTTCCCCCTTTGCGGATTACCCTAACCGAAGAACAACAGGTTAATCTAGAATGGCTGACACAAAACTTGCCCAATCTACTCGCAGCAGCGCCAAGCAAACCCGAAGTCCCCGACAATCTGAAACAGTGGGTGGCGGCTAACAAATTATTAAATCAACCAGATGCAGACATCATTCAAGGCCTAATAAATACAGGCATTGATGCCGAAATAGCAACCGCAGAAGTTACAGCCATATCCTCTCATCCGTACTTCCAAGCAGGCAGCCATTACGTACAGTTATTGCAGAAACTGGAATCGCAACTAACCATCAACAATCAATTAGCAGCCCTCTCTTCCAAGTTTGGCACAATCGAACGGAAAAGCAGTCTTTCTAGAGAGTATTTTCTCGAAAATTACTACGCAAAAAACACTCCGGTAATTATTACCAACATCATGCACAACTGGAAAGCCTTACAGTTGTGGACGCCAGAGTATTTGCAGGAAAAATACGGCGATGCAGAGGTGGAAATTCAAGCCAACCGCAATTCTGACCCGGATTACGAAATTAAGATACACAACCACAAAAAAACCGTTCAGTTCCGCGAATATATAGATATGGTCGTCAACGGCGGCCCTAGCAACGACTGCTACATGGTTGCTAACAACCAAACTCTGGAAAGAGAGGAATTTAAACCGCTATTCAACGACTTTGAAATTTTCCCAGAATATCTGACTCCCGACGATACCAAAGGCAGAATTTTCTTTTGGTTTGGCCCGAAAGGTACAATTACACCGCTACACCACGACCCGGTTAACTTAGTTTTAGCACAGGTATCGGGACGCAAATTAATTAAGTTGATTTGTCCGCAGCAAACACCTCTACTTTACAATCATGTCGGAGTTTTCAGCAAGGTTGACGGCGAAAATCCTGACTACGAAAAGTATCCGCTTTACAGAGAGGCGAAAATCATTGAGGTGATTTTGGAACCGGGAGAAGTTATTTTTATTCCTGTGGGTTGGTGGCATCACGTAAAATCCCTGGATGTGAGTATTTCGGTTTCGTTTACTAATTTTGTGTTTCCCAATTATTACGAATGGAAATATCCTCATATTAATTGGTAGTCGGTTGGGGCTCGCTTCACAAAAACCATTCCAAAATTCTGTAGATACTGTCTTGACAAGTCAAGAGGGGCGATTGCATAATTGATGTCGAAAGGCTTTTGGGACTTGAAAACCCCAAAAGCTAAATGCACCAACTAAAGTCTTCTCTTCATCCCTTGGGCTTGCCTTGACAACTAGAATAACTTCTAGCCCTACTTATTCAGCCGATACCATTGTCCTCCATTCAAATCTCTATTCTCTCTCTGTGTCCTCTGTGTTCTCTGCGGTTAAATTATTCCCATACAACTCGAAACGATAATATTACTTTTACTAAAGAAGGACTAAAGTCCTCACTACGAACCTAGGATAATAGTTTTAATGCCGATATTGACCTATATATATGGCGGCACGGATTTCCATTATTTAATGATATGTCAAGTTGCAAAAAAAAGCAAGAGGCGAACTAAAAAAAAAGTTGCCCCAGCTTTAATAAAAAACTACCTTTGATTCCAAGCCGCCGCCGCATCAGTGACAGCTTCCTCTACTGGTTTTTCACCTAACATTGCCGCTTGCAAATTGTCATAACCTGCATTCAGATCTCTATTCTCTCCCTCTGTGTCCTCTGTGTTCTCTGTGGTTAAATTATTCCCATACAACTCGAAACGATAATATTAGTTTTCATAAAATAGTAGGGTGCATCAGCCACTTCTGATTCCCCACCTGAAAATTAGGGCCCTCGCTGACGAACGCTACAATATTGCTGAATTGAGAAAAACGATCGCACTTGTCAACGCACAACCGTCTCAAAAATGGGGGTTAGCGCTACAAAATCGTTAAATAGGTTTCAGTCGGACTGATGGGTAAAGGTTTCAAGATTTGATTTTGCAAGTCTATTTCCAATCCCAATGATTCTAAAGGTATGACACCCAAAAGTGCATCATTACCTCCCGGTAACTCCAAGCACTCGAAAGTGCCTTCCCGGTCAAACATTGATATTTTAGCATCTTGAAAAATGCGGGCTTTGCCAATACCCATTGCTGTTGCTACGTCTACTTCTTTGAGGAGTTTTAGTCCCAGTTTGGCGATCGCCTCTTTTGGCAGACACAAGGTAGTAGCCCCTGTGTCCACCAATACGTTTTTGAGGACGATCGACCGAATTTGGTCTTCTAGAATCGTCCCATCTTCTGCCCGAATTTGGTCGGCTCGATTAACGATTGTCAGAGTGGCAAAAACTTTTCCCATTGGATTGCTGTTTTTAATTTGCATAGTTGCCTCCTGCGGTAGCGTCGGAGTTATTACCTAGTTTAATTATAACTTATATGCAGGAGCGATCGCACGGGTTTCTCGTGAGCAATCTATATCAAATCCGATACCATCGTCTTGCATTCAGATCTCTATTCTCTCTCTCTGTGTCCTCTGTGTTCTCTGCGGTTAAATCACCTGACCATACAACCGGAAACGATAATATTAGTTGTACTAAAGAAGGACTAAAGTCCTCACTACGAACCTAGGATGATAATTTTAATGCTGATATTTACTTATATATATGGCGACACGGATTTCCATTATTTAATGATATGTCAAGTTGCAAAAAAAAGCAAGGGGCGAACTAAAAAAAAAGTTGCCCCAGCTTTAATAAAAAACTACCTTTGATTCCAAGCCGCCGCCGCATCAGTGACAGCTTGCTCTACTGGTTTTTCGCCTAACATTGCTGCTTGCAAATTGTCATAAATTGCCTTTTGCAACTTCTTAACATCCTTGAGAGGCGGAATCAACAACTCGGCTTTGTCCAACCCAGAAGCGCTGATAATCCTAGCTCGATCGCTCGAAGCAGCATCGGCAGGAACGCTCTTAAAATAACCGTCCTGCAAAGTCTCAATCGTGGAAGGCAAAACATTAGCAGCCTTCGCAAAAGCTAACTGATTTTGAGAATTAGTTACGTACAAAGCAAACTTGACAGCATCATCAGGCCGCTTGCTATCGCGAGGGATAACTAAATTCATTACTGCCACAGTTTTCTTGCCAGTTTCTCCGGTAATTTGAGGCGCAGCAGTTGAAACAGCACCAATACTCGGAGCATTCTCGGCGATCGCCTTTAAAAACTGAGGCCCGGAACCCAACAAAGCAGTTTCTCCAGCTTGATAAAGCTCGATCGCCCTGCGGTGTCCCTGCACCAAAACATCCTGCGGTAACAGCCCGCCCTTGTACAAATCAACCCAATACTGAAAAACAGCTTTGCCCTTAGCTGTATTAAAAGCAGCCTTACCTTGAGCGTCCACCAAAGGCACACCCATCTGCACGAAAGATTGCAACACTTCCGCCGAATCCTCCGGTACAAAAGTCGCAAAAAAAGCAAACTTACCAGTTTTCTCTTTTACCTGTTTTGCAACAGTTGCCAACTCGGCATAGGTAGCCGGAGGCTTGGTAATTCCAGCTTTTTTAAACAAATCCGTATTGTAAATAGTTACCGGAGTTGTAAGATACCAAGGAATGCCAAAAGTCTTGCCGTCGAGTACACTAGCTTTCCAGATATTTGGCAGATAGCTCGATCGCACTTGCTGCGAAATCCGCGAGTCCAAATCCAGCCAAGCATTGCGTCCCGCCAACAGCGAAGCAAAATCAGGATTCAGGTTCACCACATCCGGCGCAGTTTTCGCCGACACAGCCCCCAAAATCTTGCTTTCCATCGCCGACCAAGGCACGTCCACCCAGCGCACCTTCACTCCCGGATTTTCGGCTTCAAAACCGGCGATCGTCTTGTTGAAATACTCAGTAAACTGAGGTTGCAGTTGCATAGTCCAAAACTCGATCGCGTCCGCATTCTTGGCCTGGGAATTAACAGCCGGCTTGCTGCAACTTACCACCGCAGCCAGCAGCAGCCCCACCAGCCCAAACACAGCGAACAGTTGCCAAGATTTACGTTTCATAGAAATAAATTTTGAGATTCAAGGTTAGCTAAGGAGAAAACAAGCATCGCCCTCCCAAAGCCCTCCTGGGCTCAAGCGCCAGAGTTTTGTGTGCGGGCCCGGGAGGGAGAGAGTCGGTTTTGCTGCATAACCGGCAGGTTTTCGGTCGATCGAGTTTAAATTTGTTGACATTCGCAACAGAATAGCTATTGTCAAGTAAATTGGATAGCATAAAATCGAAACTGGCGATCGCGCCACAAAGACTGTGCAGCGCAGAATCAGGCGGGATACCGAGATCGCAGCGATCGCAGTATCGGCGGGAGTTGGAAACCAATCTTCCAACAGCCAACGGCCCAATCAGGCTGGCAAGCGTACAACATAAAAAAATACCAATTACCGACGACCCAATCCTATGGTTAACTTTTTCAAAGGTCTACTTTCCCCACGCCAGCCTGGAATCGGGATCGAAATAGCCCCAGATCGCATCAACATCATTCAGATCGAAAAGAAAGCTCAGGCATTAAAATTGGGTCTCCTAGCCTCAATGGAAGTACCAGAAGACATCATACAAGAAGGGCAAATAGTCGATCCGCCGGGAATGGCAGAACTAATACGCACCCTGATGGCTGAAAACAAAATCAAAGCCAAGAAAGTAGCCACCGCCATTCCCGGCCGCGAAGCCGTGATCAGGCTAATTCCAGTTCCCGCAGAGCTCAACGAAGAAGAACTCCGGGATTACATGAACGCAGAAGCAGGGCTGTACTTGCCGTTTCCCAGAGAAGACGCCGACGTAGACTATCAAAAAATAGGCCTATTTGTAGATGACGACGGCGTAGAAAAAGTGCAAGTCGTATTAGTTGCAACCCGCAGAGAAGTTACCGATACATACATCGAAACCTTCAAAGAAGCCGGACTGGATATAGACGTGTTAGAAGTAACCAGCTTTGCTCTGATCCGCACCCTCAAAGACCAACTGCAACAATTTTCCTCCCAAGAAGCAGCAGTCCTCACCGACATAGAATTTGACAGTACCGAGTTAGCTATAGTAGTGGACGGCATACCGCAATTTAACCGTACTATCCCGATCGGCACCTACCAAATCCAGACCGCCCTCAACCAAGCCATGAACCTGCCTCCCACCAGAGACACCAGCGAACTGCAAGGCATGACCCTACCAGTCACAGACACAATGGGCGCATCGGGAGACACCAATCCCGGCACCAATGCGATGATTAAAGTATTGGGAGAACTAGCAGACGAACTGCGCCGTTCAGTAGACTTTTACCTCAACCAGAGCGAAGAACTCGAAGTAGCGCAACTGTTGCTAGCAGGGCCAGGAGCTGCGATCGGCAAACTTGACGAATTTTTCATGCAAAGATTAAGCTTGCCGGCATCTCAAGTAGACCCAATCGAAACCCTAGGACTCGAAATCAGCGAAGAAATTAGCCCAGAACAGCGAGCAGGCTTAGGAGTAGCCTTAGGTTTAGGACTCAGGGAGGTAATGTGACCTAAGAGTTTTAGATAATAGAAAAACAGATTTGAGAATTTTAGGAAAAAGCTTCTTCCGCAAAAAGAAGCCCCCTGATACAGAAGGTAGAATATTGGAGGTAAAAGGTAAAAGGTAAAAGGTAGAATATCGGAGGTAGAAGCAACCACTTCCTTCAGTAGAAGGCAGAAAGTTGTTTCTTTCTTCCCTAAATAAATCCTTCACTTATACCGGCAATCTGGCGCTCTGTCTAAAATCTAAAATTTCAAATTAAAATCTATAGCAACAGCCAAGACGGTTGGGACGTTCTTAATTGCTCAAACCATGCGGCAGATTGCACCTTCCACAGGATTTCCTCCTTCTTCCTTCTTCCTTCTTTTTACCTTGAGCCAAGCCTTTCATGCCTTCTTCCTTCTTCCTTCTTCCTTCTTCCTTCTTCCTTCTTCCTTCTTCCTTCTGCTATAAAATCCAGTGAAGCCATGTACAGCCTAGATATTAATTTTCTCAACGATCGCCCCGACTACAAACCAGTCACAGCAGCCAAAAGCTCAGCTAGAAGAAGTTCCGGGGGAGCCAAAGACCAACTGCCCCTAATTGGGGCGGGGCTGTTTGCCTTGGGTCTCAATGCCGCCGTCATGGGCGCCTGGTGGTGGGCGACCAGCCAAAATAGCAGCTTGGCTACAGAACAAGCAAACATCGAACAAGAACTGGCAAGGTTAAGCACTCAAGCCAACGCCATCAAAGCCATCAACGCCGAAACCGACAAAGTTACCGCCGAATACAAAGCATTAGCCGGAGTATTCGACCAAATTAAACCTTGGTCGGCGATGCTGCAAGACCTGAGTACCCGCACTCCCGCCGGACTGCAAATTGCCAAAATCGAGCAAATCGACCCCAGTCCCGCCCCCGTTGCAGCAGCACCCCCTCCCCCCGCGGCAACTCCCGCCGCATCCCCCGGCGCGAGTCCATCCCCCGGCGCGAGTCCATCCCCAGCCAGCCCCACCCCGGTGGCTGCTCCTATCCCAGTCGCCCCGCCACAGGCGGCAAAAGTACAAATTTCAGGGATAGCCAGTACCTTTGCTCAAGTTAACGACTTTATGCTTCTAGTCCAGCGCTCTCCTTTCTTCCTCAACACCGATACCAAACTGGTAGCGGCCACATTAAAAAGCAACCCCACGCAATTACAAGTGCGGAACCCAAACGCAGCAGCAGCAGAACTTCCCAAACTGCGGCCGGTGGTGGAATATAAAATTGAAACAACGCTCAGCCCGACTGGCGCCTCCGAGTTGCTCCCCGAGCTGCGGAGCAAGCAAGCAGACGGGCTAGCAATACGGATAGAAACACTTCAAGAAAAAGGAGTGCTAGAACCAGAAAAAACAGAGGTGAAAAAACCATGACAGCAGAGTTTATTCCCAGCGGGGCACAAGCAGAAGAAGCAGGGACTCAGGAAATATTTGGCATTAAGCTGACACCCCAAGTCCAAGCAATAGGCATCGCGGTTCTCGGCCTCGGAATAGCCGGCTACGTCGGCTCCCAGTTCGTACTCCCGGAATTCCAAAAAAGCGACGAAATTAAACAAAAAATTGCCGCCAGCAAGAAAACGCAAGTCGAATTGCAAACTCTAATTCTCAAAAAGTCAGAAGCACAAGCAAAGCAAGAAGAAGCCAAACAGCGCCGGGCCAACGTGACGGCAATGTTTGCTAGCGACGCAGGATCTAACACGCTGCTGCTTGACATGAACCAACTGGTTAATCGCATCAACGCCGGCGTGCAAGGGGACGACCTCAAGGCTAAAATTACCAAATTTGAGCCGGATGTCCCGCCAGCAGGAGCACCAGCACCCGTGCCGGGAGCTCCCGACCCTGATATTCTCAGCGATACGTCCTTCGGGCCGTCCCTGGCTGGCAAGCTCAGACGCAAAAAATATAAGGTAGAGTTTGAAGGCAGTTTCGCTCAAACCCGCAATTTCATGCGTAACTTGGAGTTGATGCAGTCGCTGTTGGTAGTGAGGAATTTGAAATCTGAATTGCTAACATCAACTCAGTCTATGCAAATAGATTTTTTGAAGGGAAGAATAGTCCCTGTGGAGCAGCCACAAACTAAAATTAAAACGGCTTTTGACTTGCACGCGCTGCTGCCGTTAAAGCAAGAAGAAAAACTGCCAACTCCGGCTCCAAGTCCTGCTGCTAAGTAGCCGTATTATTGCTGATATTAGCTCTTTTTTGAAAGTTGCTTTTTCAGCAGGAGGTAGAAGATAGAACGCCAAAATATGAATGCCGCGAACAAAAATATATGGCAATCTAAAATTAGGCTTTTTGCCGAATTCATTCTAACTTCTTCCTTCAAACACAGGCTCGAATCGAGAAGATATAGCCTTCGTTTCAGTAAGATGATGTGCCCATAGGGCTCCGTGGGCATCGGCCTTCCCAGGGCATGGGGCATTGGGCATTGGACATTAGTAGGCCCTCACCAATAACCAATAACTAATAACCAATAACCTATGCCCCATGCCCCATGCCCCATGCCCCATGCCCCATGCCCCATGCCCCATGCCCCATGCCCCATGCCCCATGCCCATAAATAATAAAGTGTAGAGGAGAGAACGTGAAACAGCATCTACGGTTAAGTGGAGGACTCTTGAGCAGCGTTGCCGGAGTTATGCTCGCCCAAGCGCCAGTCTCGGCAGCGCCGACTAAAGTCACAGGAGTGCAAGTAAGTCAAGCTAATAATGGCGTAAATATTGTCCTAGCTACCGAAAAGGGCGATCGCCCGCAAGTTTTTGGCATCAACAGCGGCAATACCTACCAAGCCACGATTACCAACACCCAGCTCCGCCTGCGCCAAGGCAACAGCTTCCGGCAAGATAACCCAGCTCCGGGCATTTCCTCAGTAGAAATCACCCAGCTAGAAGCTAACAGCATCCGCGTTGTAGTGGCAGGAACCAACGGAATTCCCAACGGACAATTTGTGCCCGGACAAGGCCAAAGCATCGTCCTCAGCGTTGCCGGACAGGGCGGAACGGCGCAGTCTGCCCCAGCAACACAGGCTGCATTGCCCTCGCTAAACCAAGCCCAAAATGTACCTCCGCCACCTCCAGGACTGCCGCTGAGCCCAACAACTTCCCGGCCGGCCCCCGTCCGCACGTCGCAAACCCCGGGCGTGATGCTGCAAAATCCCGAAGTTACTATTACTAGGAACGATCGCCCGCCCCTCCCCAGCGAAATACAATCTCAGAACAATCAAGCTCCGTCTTTCCAGCCGCGGGCTGTAGCGCCGCCCTTGGGAGATATCGCGGTATCTAACATCGCGCCGGCTGGGGCAAGTATTGAACTGAGTTCCGCAGAACGCATCCCCCGTTTGGTGCTGCGCGATGCCCCAGTCCGCGACGTTTTAGCTCTGCTGGCCAGGGCTGCGGGATTGAACATTGCTTTTACAGGCGGCGGGGCCCCCGGCCAACCAGGCCAAGCCGCTCCGGCGGCCGCACCGGGAGCAGCAGGAGCATCTGATGAAGGGCCGAAGATTTCTTTGGACATCGAAAATGAGTCGGTGCAAGATGTTTTTAACTACGTGCTGCGGATCAGCGGGCTGCAAGCCAACCGCGTCGGGCGCACGATTTTTGTCGGTTCTAATTTGCCTCTAGACTCGCGCAATATTATCGTTCGGACGCTGCGACTCAATCAAGTCAGATCTACGGATGCAGCTAACTTTTTGAGCGCTCAAGGTGCAGAAACTCAACTCCCGATTACTCGGGTGACTATTCAAACCGTGGGCCAGGGAAATACGGCGCGGGATGTGGAAATTCGGGAACCGGACATTAAGGCGATCGGCGCCAAGGATGGCAACGGGCCGCTCTTGCTGAGGGGACTGTCGGTGCTGGCGGATGCGAGGCTCAATTCCATCACTTTGGTGGGCGACCCCCGCAAAGTTGATGTTGCGGTAGCTTTCTTGACTCAGCTAGATTTGCGCCGCCGTCAAGTGGCTGTCAACGTCAAGGTGATCGATGTCAACTTGCTGGGAAACAACAGAAGTAGCAGCAGTTTCTCTTTCGGAATTAATAACAATTTCTTTGTCAATCAGGACGGAGTAGCAAGTCTCAATTTTGGTGGCTTGCGGCCGGCTACAGTCGGTGATGTCAACAATCCCAACAATCGATCGACTCCGCCGATCGTCCCCAACCCCATAGGAGCCGTGGAGCCTATCTACGATCAGAGGGGCAATTTAATCAACGTGCCTCTAACAGGGACTCCTACCTACGATCGGAATGGCAATTTAATCAACGTACCTAACAGTGGCGGGGTGTTCCTCCGCCCGACAGCAATTACTGGTAACCCCGGACGAGTTGGGGTTGAAACTTACGAGCCTGGCCCGGGTGGCAGTGCGACTTTCGCCCTGTTCCCGCTGTTGCAATATCCGAGGAGGTTCCTGTCGGCGTTGCAGGCAACTATTGAAACCCGGAATGCCAAAATCCTCACCGATCCAACTCTGGTGGTTCAAGAAGGAGAAACGGCGAATGTGAATATTACTGATGAGATAATTACTAACATCACTCAGCAAACGCAGACCACGGGAAATACAAGTACCACAACCACGACGGCAGTGAAAGATAAGGCCGGTTTGCAGTTGGGGGTGGCGATCGATCGGGTTGACGATAATGGCTTTGTTTCTTTGCGGGTGAACCCGATTATCAGGACACCGGGCTCCACTCGAGATCTGGCCACGGGCGCGAACACCAATCAGATAACGCTGCTGGGCGAGCGATCGTTGCAATCGGGGCTAATTCGCCTGCGGGACGGTCAAACTTTGATTGTTTCGGGGATTATCCGCGACGAAGAACGGATTACAGCAAACAAGATTCCGATTTTGGGAGATTTGCCGATTATCGGTTCGCTGTTCAGGAGCACCACTAAGGATAACCAGCGGGCAGAGTTGATTGTATTGCTGACTCCCCAGATTTTGGATGATAGCGATCGATCGAACTTTGGCTACCAAAACAACATCAGTCCCGACGCCCGCCAACTGTTGCAGCGCAGTCAACCCGTCCAGCCCAGACAGTAGGCATGGGGCATCGGGCATCGGGCATCGGGCAAAGAGGGCATCGGGATGAAGGAAGAGGTGTCAACTTAAGGTCAAAAGTCGTGCCGGTCTGCTGTCTGACGATTTGCCGAGTCTAGATCCCCCCTAACCCCCCTTAACAAGGGGGGGACAAGAGCGTCGTCCAACTCCCCCGACTATCCGGGAGAGAAGAGCGTCGTCCAACTCCCCCGACTATCCGGGAGAGAAGAGCGTCGTCCAAGTCCCCCGACTATCCGGGGAGAGGGACAGGATTCTTCTCAAAGTCAACCCCTACTCCCCTTCTTAAGGGGGATTTAGGGGGATCGAGACTCGGCTATAAACGAGAGATACAAACGACTATCCGGGGAGAGGGACAGGATTCTTCTCAAAGTCAACCCCTACTCCCCTTCTTAAGGGGGATTTAGGGGGATCGGGCCTCGGCTATAAACGAGAGATAGAGATACAAAGGTTTTTAGGCGATTGGTGACACGAATGGGAAGAGAGAAGAGGTTCGAGGAAAAGAAATATTTCTTTTCCCCTTGACAATTCAGACTTTATTCCTTTTAATTCACCTTCTTTCTCTCAGAAGCAATCAGGAATCAGGAAAAAAAGTTTTGTTTAACCCTTGACAAATGACATTTTATTCCTGCTATTTTTACTTATTTTCAAATTTCAAATCCACGGAGGCAAGAAATCTTCTCTCCAAAGAGGTATTTTTTTACCTAAATTTAGGTATTAATTCTAAAAATTGTCCGAATCCATATAAATTAAAGGTTCCACCGATCCATAAGGGTCGGCAAGACTTTAGAATAATGCAGTGAAAATTAGATGCTGTCGGGTTTTCAGCAACTAAAAACAAAAATTCCTTTTCTGACCAATTACCCTAGGGTAATTAGTATTCAGCAGGAGTTCTTAATTGGGGAAGCGGGCTGGAGTAATAGGGGATAACCCAAACGCTCTCAACCCAAACTCCAATACAGTTACAACTCACAGCTAATAGTTGAACTCTGTTTAACGTATTTTGCAAATCCCAGAAGGAGTTCTGAATGAACAAAGGTGAATTGGTTGATGTAGTGGCCGAAAATGCTAGTGTCACGAAAAAACAGGCAGATGCCGTTTTGAGTGCAGCCTTGGAAGCAATCATGAAAGCTGTCTCCGACGGCGACAAGGTGACATTGGTCGGTTTTGGCTCGTTTGAGTCGCGGGAACGCAAGGCCCGGGAGGGTCGCAATCCCAAAACTGGCGACAAGATGGAAATCCCGGCAACTAAAGTTCCTGCATTTTCCGCAGGTAAGTTGTTTAAGGACAGAGTTGCACCGCCGAAAGAACCCAAAATTTAATTGGTGAACTGAGTCTTGATTAGACCTGTACACGGTGGGAATTTAGCTTGGGCAGCCGCATTGGCTGGCTGCCCTCCCTCTGCTATTCTCGATTTTTCTGCCAGTATCAGTCCTTTGGGCCCTCCTGAGTCTGCCCTGGCTGCGATTCAAGCTCATTTGAGCAGTCTCACGGCTTACCCAGACCCGGATTATGGAGAGCTCCGGACTGCTTTGGGTGAGGCATTGAATGTTGATCCGGATTGGATTTTGCCGGGGAATGGATCGGCGGAATTGTTGACTTGGGCGGCTTGGGATTTGTCGAAGCTGGAGGCGACTTATTTGGTGACTCCGGCTTTTGGCGATTACTGGCGAGCTCTTTCGGCTTTCGGCGCGCAGGTGCTCGATTGTCCTTTGGATCTCACATCTTGCACCATTGTCAAGAACGGGCAAGATGCCCATTCCACAAGGGATGAATTTTCTTGTGGAACAGGCATCTTGCCTGTTCCCAAACAAGTAATTGAGAATGGTGGAACATCTGGGTTGGATCTCAAATCGTTGGATGCTGGAACCGGAAACGGATTGGTAAGCGATGATTTATCGGTTTCTAACGGTTCCCTTGTCTCTCCTTCTTTCCCTCTCCCGGTTCCTCTTGCTCTCGGCGCCGATCGAGCTTTGTTGCTAAACAACCCTCACAATCCTACGGGTTTGCTCTTCGGTAGGGAGGCGATTCGGCCTTATTTGGAGCAGTTGGGTATGGTGGTGGTGGATGAGGCCTTTATGGACTTTCTACCGCCAGCAGAGCAGCAAAGTTCGATCGCTCTAGTTGAGGAATTTCCGAATTTGGTGATTTTACGATCGCTCACCAAATTCTATTCTCTGCCGGGACTGCGGATGGGATGTGCGATCGCCCATCCCGACATCCTGCGCCGCTGGCAGTTGCTGCGCGATCCTTGGCCTGTGAATGCCTTGGCTGCGGCGGCGGCTGCTGCTATGGTGCGAGATACCGCTTTTGAGCGGCAAACTTGGGATTGGCTGCCCGTGGCTCGGCGAGAGCTGTTTGAGGGTTTGGCTGATTTACCCGGTTTGCGGCCAATGGCTGGGGCGGCTAATTTCTTGTTAGTTGAGTCGTCGGTGTCGGTGGCTGCAATTCAAAAAAGTCTGTTGCAACAACACCGGATTTTGATTCGGGATTGTTTGAGTTTTCCTGAGTTGGGCGATCGATTTTTCCGAGTCGCCGTGCGCGATCGGGCGGACAATCTGCGACTGATTGCTGGACTTGCCGATGTGATTAGGAATGGCAATTTAATAACTTAATCGACTTGCTTGTTACCAGGCTCTGCCTCCTTTTACTTCCCAGAGTATAGGAGAGAGGACTGTAGGAGCTGTTTAAATTATTAAATTTTCGTTCCTTAGCTGTTAACTCGGAAATTCATCTCACGTCATAATCTTTGATTTTGGCGTGAAATGAATGCCAGAAGAGCGGGCGAATGGAATTCGCGCCTATACAGACAAAACCCGCCTCCGCGGGTTGAAGAGTGGGCCGTTGAAATTACGTTGTTTTC